>CAYGRM010000118.1:0-17113 GCA_964352225.1 uncultured Saprospiraceae bacterium
GCTTGTCTGATGATGAAAATTATGTGCCAAGACTGAACTAAAAGAACTAATTTTTTAACTTATTAATTTGTTGACAACTGTTTTTTGTTTTACCATCTACTCTTAATCTCGATCTGTGTTTTTGGGTTTTTATCGCCCCTAGGGTCTATGGCTATATTTTTATTGACTTTTAATAGTATTGGAGTTCCTGATTTTTTCAAGCACAAATCAATGTTATTGTCATTATCTTCCAAATCTGCTAATTGAAAGGAGGTAACAATCAGTGTATCCGCTTCTTGAACTAAGGTGACTTCAAAGTGGTTCAGTTCATTTAGACCGAGTTCATTACCATTTGTAGCTCGAACACCCCCTGACCAAACCGCTTTTACCACTAGTTGAGTCTCTGCCTTTGGACAATCACAACCTCTCCCTTCTTCAATGTAAGGATAGTCTTCGTCAAAGGTGAAGTATTCCGCATAGCTTAAAATAGGGCCTTCTTCCAACGGAATTACTTTTATGGTTTGTCCCTTAAAATTAGATCCTGTTCTGCTCATTAAATCCCCAATAATTGTTACTGAAACGGGCGGATTATCAGGATGATTACCATATTCCCCGATGAGCAAGACCGTTCTTAGCTCAAATTCTTCATTGGCCGGCAATAAGGTGGCATATTCTACCTGTATAAGGTCTCCATTTTTTGTGAGAACTTCGAAGTCTGCGCCTTGAAGCGTATTTGGATCAATTTCATGTGAGAATACCAAAGGCATTCCATCTTGACCCGGAGCATTCTCATACAAAAGTCTTGACCGTTGGTTTAATGCATTGTCCAAACCAAAAAAAGCCGTGAGCACCTTTGCTTCCCTAGTGCTATCAATCTCAGGAATTGTTTCTGACAAAAGGATTTCAGGTCTTGGTCCATTACACGCAGTTAACATTATAACTGCTATACATTGCAAGATTACAAGTTTGGCCAATCGAATGTCAAAACGCACAATGACAAATTTAAATTTTAAAATATCCATATTGGCTATTGTTTTTTAATTCGATGTTTTTCTCGTTTCCAATTGCCTTTTAGGTATTGAATGATGGGCAAGAAATTTACTTTAATGGGATTATTGCTAAAAAAACCTGTGGTTACGCCATAATTTACCTTTTCAGTTTCAGCTTGATAGGTGCCAAAAATTCTATCGAAAATAATGAGGGCTCCACCATAATTTTTGTCAATATACATTTCATTGGAACCATGGTGTACCCTATGGGCAGAAGGGGTATTGAAAAACAGACCTTCTAGAAGACCTAGTTTTTTAATCGCTTCGGTGTGCAAAAAGTATTGAAAGAAGAGCCCTAGGGCGATACAAATTAGCAATACGTCCCCTGAAAAACCTATCACTACAAAGGGTAGGTAAAATAAAGGACTCACAAAGGCCCCAATCCAATTCAACCGAACGGCAGTGGTCAAATTCATTTTCATACCCGAGTGGTGCGTGTGATGAAGTGTCCAAAGTAAAGGGGTTTCATGACTTAACCGATGGTACCAGTAGAACCCAAATTCAGCGATAAAAAATGTTAGGACTACCGTGAATACATTGATAGGAATATTAAAAATTTGAAACTGACTTACCCAATCAAATACCATATATTTCCAGCCCAGTGAGACAGGTTTCATAATATTATTACCTATGAAGACGCCAAAGTTTCCAAGACTTTCTTTAAGGTTAAAAACAGCTTTCTTCTTGACGTTTGCCCAAGCTATTTCAACCAATAGTGCGACTAAAACGAAACCGGCAAAAAAGAACTGGATATTGTATACATCAGTTTTCATTCCAATTAATTTTCAAATGACTATCCCAAGGCATTTATTTCTTTCATTTAGTGATTTTTAAAAAATGAGCTTTTCTGCTCAGAGCGTTCTCTGTTGTTCAGCATATTTCTTTCTAAAAAGAACCTTATAGATAACGGGCACGAAAATGAGAAGGATTATGGTAGCAAAGAGTAGTCCAAAAATCACACTTATTGCCATAGGTGACCATAGTTCGCCGCCCCCGGTCCATAAAGGTATCATACCACAAGATGTGGTAAGTGTGGTCAATAAAATTGGGCTAAATCTATCATTTGCTGCTTTCTTTATACCCTCTTCAAGTGATTTGCCAGTGGTTAACTCCGTATTTATTTTGTCCACCAGAACAATGGCATCGTTGATTATAATACCTGCCAATGAAATAATACCCAAAAAGGCAGTGAAACTAAAAAAAGTACCGGTTGCCAATAGGCCAAATGAAACACCTATAATAGCAAGCGGAATTGTGGAAAGTATTATTACCGAATTACGAAACGAGTTGAACTGTAATACCAATAGAATGATAATGATGGCAAATGAAATAGGCAACTGCTCCGCAATTGCACCCATGGCGTCATTGCCACTTTCAGCATCACCACCTAATTCATAATCGTAACCTGATTTCCACGTTTTGCTTTGTTCCGCTAACCAAGGTTCAAGTTCTTTGATAATCTCTGAAGAAAGTGCATTTTCCTTTATTTGTGATTCAATGGTTATGGAACGTTTCAAATCCCTCCTCAGAATTTTAGCAAATACCCATTCCAAAGAAATATCGGCCACTTGTGTCAAAGGAGCATTTACTCCTGTCATTTGGGAGTATACCGCAATCGTTTCCAATGATTCAAAGTTGATGGTTTCGTTGTTGTTATTTTCCAAAACAATGGGGATGGTATTTTCATTTTCCCGGTAGTCCCCAACATTGTATCCAGACAAGGCCGTATTGAGTGATAATGCCACATCTTGGTTTGTCAATCCTGCTCTGGCAAGTTTGCCCTCATCAATGTCAATAAATACCTTTTTTATTTTGGGCCCCCAATTGTCGCCTATGTTTTTAGTGCCTTTGATTTGAGTAAGCTTCTTCTTTATGTTTTCTGAAATTTCAAATAATTCTTTTGGGTCGTCACCAAAAACACGAATTTCGATAGGTGTATCCGACGCCCCTGGACCGGCAAGCCTTTTTACTTTCACATTGGCGTCAGAAAGATTATCTTGAACAAATCGATCCAGTTTGTTTATCACCGGCTGGTTGGCCTCACCAGAGTTTGTATTTATAAGCATGTACGCATAAGATGAATTGGGCTGGTCTTGGGAGTATCCCAAATCATATGATTTTGGTCCCTCGCCAATGTATGAAGACCAACTTTCAACACCCAATGTCAAATCATCGTTTATGAGCAAACTATCTTTTATATAATTCTCAATTTTAGCAATTTGGGCATCTGTTTCCTCAATTTTAGTGCCCAAGGGCATGTCCAGTTCCAAAGTGACCAACTGGCGATCACTGGCAGGCATAAAAATGCTTGGGACTTTTGTAAAGCCAAATACTGCAATCAAGAAAAGAATACCTATGGTAATCAAAACAAACACTGGCCTATTTAGGGTCTTATTAAGCAGTGTATTGTAAGACCCCCTTAAACTATCAAAGATGGTCTTATGTTCAGAATCATGTTTTTTCACTTTAAGGAGAACGGTGCCTAAAAGCGGTATTATGGTAAAGGCAATTAGCCAAGAGGAAAGTAAGGTGATGGTTATGACCTTAAATATATTTCCCATGATTTCTCCCATAATGGACTGTGCCAAGTAGAATGACATAAAGGCTGCGCATGTGGTCAATGAGGATATGAGCAAAGGCAGCATAAACTCTTTACAAGAATTTACGGCAGCCTGAAATTTTGTTTGCCCGGCCTCCAGTTTTTCTATTAGGGATTCAATCATAACAATCCCGTTATCCACCAAAAGGCCCAAGGCCATGATTAGGGATGCCAAAGTAACTTGATTTAGGCCCACGTTAAACAAGCTCATTATCCAAAATGCCATAATAATGGAGCAGGGTATGATACTTGCGATGGCGATACCTGCCCGCCAACCCAAAACCAAGAGCACCACCAAAAGCACAATGACAATACTTTGAAAGAGGTTCTTTACAAAAACTGAAATTTTTTGTTGAACATCTAGGTCTTGGGAAGCTATTCGCATGGCCTTTAAACCAAGGGGCAACTCGCTATTGAAATCGATTAAAAGAGCATCGATGTCTTCCCCTAGATTTATAATATTTGAATTGTCCTTAAGGGATACGTATAATGCCAATGCGTCTTGACCATTGATCCTGACACTATTCTTTTTTGGGGTTTGATAGGATCTTTTTACCGTTGCTATATCGCCAAGGGGCAACATCTCATTATTACGGATAGGAATCAATAGGCTTTTCAATGCGTTTATAGATTCAAAACTCCCCGATGTCTCCACTGTAATCATTTCTTTGGCAAGTGAAATTTCACCTGACGGAATGATGATATTACTTTGAGTTATCGCTCTTTCTATCTGACTTGAAGAAATACCCAGTTTGGCCAGATTTGAATCTTCATAATCTATATAAACCCGCTCTTCGGTTTCCCCTCCGATAACCACTTTGGCAGCGTCATCAATCGTAATGAGCCTATTTCTTAACCTCTCGGCGTATTCTTGAATTTCGGAATATTCAAAATTGTCGGACTGGATACCGACAAAAATGCCATATACCTTTCCAATATCTTCATCCTTTAAATCTGGTCCAAAAATATTATCAGGTAGGTCGTTTTGGATGGATTCGATTTTCCTTCTGGATAAATCCCAGATGTCTTTAATCCTATCAGCGCTTACATCATCGCTTAGTTTTATTTGGATGACAGAAAGTCCGGTTCTATTGGTACTGGCGATGGTTTCAACTTCAGGAATCTCTTGGATTACTTTTTCTATTTTATCCGTAACAAGGGCTTCAACACGCTCTGGTGTTGCCCCAGGAAATTTGGTTACAATGGATGCCGCACGTACCGTGAATGGAGGCATACTGTCTCTTGATAAATTTTGATACTCTACCAATCCCAGTATCAAGATGATAAATAGACATAGTACGGTAACTCGGTTGTTTTTGAATATAATACCTGTAAGATTCATTTAATTCAATTTTTGAATAGTTGCACCTTCATGCCCTCGTACAAATCGTTCAACCCCGCAATTGCGATGTAGTCCATTTGATTTAAACCGGAAACGATAATGAAGTAGTCCCCTGAGATGTCGCCAATTTCTATTGTTTTTTTTATCACTTGGTAGGTTCCGCTTTCCGTTGAAACCAATTGATACACGTAATTACCGGTATCATCTTGCCTAACGGCTTCTATAGGTACAACAAGACTAATATTTTGGGACGCTGAGCCAATATCAAAGATTACTGTAGCTGAAAGCCCCGGGCGCAAATTTTCCGCCCCATTTTCAATATCAATAAGTATTGGAAACGAGGCTCCTTTTGCAGCATATCCGATTTCTGAAATCGCGCCCCTTTTCTCTTCGTTGTTTATCAGCAATAACACCTCGTTTTCAAGCTGAACCTCATTAATGTAATTTTCCGGTAATGAAACTTTTACTTGAAAATTGCCATCATCCGAATCTATAGTGATGATATTACCACCGGCATTTACTACCTCGTTTTGTTCTGCATTCACGCTTGAAACAATGCCCGTATTTGGTGCTACAATCCTTGCATAGTTGTACTGGGATCTTTGTAGGCTTAAAGACTGTAGGTTTGATTCGTAGGATGCACTGGCTTGGGCGTAATTGTTTCTGGCATTTTCCAAATCGCTCAAAGAAGCCCCTTCTGATTGGTACAACCTTTTTGTTCGTTCTAAAGTGGACTCTGCGGTTTCCATCTGTATTTTAGAACTGCGCACGGCCTCATTTATCTGCTGTACGCTTAAATCTATCTCCCTGGTGTCCAATTGTGCCAGCAATTCTCCTTTTCTGACTTTCATTCCTACTTTGGCATTCATGGTGGTGATGATACCACCCATTCTAAAACTGAGGTTGGTTGTTGATGAGGATTGGGTTTCCCCATTAAAGGATTTTCGTTTTTGCCCATTAGCATAATCAATGACAGCGTATTTTACCTTTTTTAAAGGTTCTTCAGTTTCTTTGGTCTGATTGTTTTTGCAGCTTACCAATACCATTAGACAGCAGGTAAAAAGGGCAATGACCTGGTTTTTTAGTGTGTTCTTTATACTTGGTATCATGATATATATGGTCTAATTATTAATAAATTGATTTATGCTTTTTTCAAATTTCTCCTTCTCTTCCAAGGTTGCCAAAGCACTAAAGAAACCAATGCTGTTTTCAAGCTCGGCGAAAGCCAAAACGAAATTGTAGATTGAATTTATGTAACTAAGTTTTGCACTTAAAGATGCATTTTGGGCATCTAAAAATTGAATAAGGGAAATAGTGCTTTCAAAATATAATTCTCGAGCTATTTCAAAATTCTTCTGAGCGTTTTCTGAAGACGCTTCAGAGAGTAAAATGTTAGTCTGGCCGGTTATGAGATTCGCAACGCTATGCTGTATGTTGAGTTGTAAATTGTTGAGCAACTCATCTTTTTGAAGTGAAAGCTGCTCCGTTTGAATGGTGGTCTGTTGTCGTCGTATATTTTTTCTGTTGCCCTCAAACAATGGGTAAGAAACCGACACCCCAACGCTCCAGAAGGAATCTATAAAATTACTGAACTCACTAGTTGGCTCAGAGGCTACGCCCCCTCTTTGAAGCACTTCAGATTGACTTAACCCCATGGTAATATCGGGTAGGTAAAATGCCCTGTTGTTCGATTTTTTCTGACGTTCCAATGCCTTTATGGAATATTCCAATTGCTGGGCACTGGGAAAGTTTTCGATGGCATATTGGTAAAGATATTGGGTTATCTTTCTTATATCTTTCAGATTTTGTCCTTTGCCAAGTAGGGGGTAAATTTCGTAGTAATTGAATAAGTCCGTTTCTAAGGTTACGTCTTCTATGTCGAATTCATCTTCCAAGGTATTGTTTAAAAAAGTGTTCAAACTTGCCTTGGAAATGATTAAAGCAGTTTTTGCCTCAATCAGGTTTTGGGTGGCGTTGGCCACTTCAGATTTCCATCGGTAAACATCTGAGTTGTTTTTCGACCCTATTTCTGATTGCAATTCTGCCAATTCCAAATTCTTTTTTAGGACATCGAGGTTTTCCTGTTGAATGTTTACGTTTGATTTGGCAAAAAGAATGTTCAGGTATAGTTGAAAAGTTTGAAATATGGCATTGTTAATTTCTTGTTTAGTGGCGTACTTCTGAGCTTCATTTAACAATTTCTGAATCTTAATATTGGCCAGTACGGGTTCCGAAAAGATAAGTTGTGATACGGTGGCTGTTTGATTTAACGAACGTTCAGACTGTCCTATAAATTCATTGGTGGCTTCCTCATTTATGCGCGAAGCCTGTAGCCCTAAATTTAGTGTCGGCAAATAATTTGACTTTGCTTCTTTTATTTCTTGTTCGGTTAGGTCAATATCTTTATAACTCACCTGTATTCCCAAGCTTACATTAATTGTTTTCTGAAGAATATCGGCAAGGCTATAGGTGTTCGTTTTAAAAATTTCATTCGTGTTTATCAAATTCGCCGTGAACAAGGTTTGAAAGCCTGGTGCAAAGCCGATGGCCTTGCTGGTTTCCATATTAAAATAAAGTTGTGTTTTTTGTCCTATGGCCACTGCTAAATCCTGCGCATTTATCCCATTTCTGATGTCATCGATCATCAAACCCAATTTTCTATAAGTTGCTGTCGCATCCTTATCTGATGAAACACCCATTAATATGCCAGCTTCTACGTATTGTTTTAAGGGTGAGTATGATGGAATATTTTTTGATTTTAAGTGAGTTATTATCTTCGCTATCCCTTGATCGGACATTTCTTGTGTTATGCCTAAAAAAGCAGCATCTGAATCCTCTGGAATGTTTTCAAGCGAATTTGTTATTTCATTAGCTATAGGTACTGGGTAGACCATGCAATTAAACCGATTTGAAAGTGCAGAAAGTTGTGCTTTCAAATCACTTATTGAAGAAGAATCAACAGCCTTTTGATAAAAAAGCAGGCTTAATTTTTTAAATGGATGAACTTCATAGAACTGCTCTAGCTCTTGTTCTAAAGTCCTGCTCGTAAGGATGTAACTAAAATTATTTATACCTGAAGTTCCCTTGACAGTAAGCTGAATATTACCAACGGACGTAGTGCTTATGCCCAACGCGATAGTTGGCGTATCAATCACATTTTTTGCAAGGATGGTTTTCGTGCTTTTGGAACCAATCAATACGATAAGATCACAATTTTTCGTCAATTGATCATAGGCGTCATTTATTCTAGAATTGTCAAAGTCTGTGAAAATTATATTGCCATCTGGAATTATCAATTTAATGGAGCCTCCAACAGTCTTTGCGACCTCTTGAGATATGTTCTCTTTTACGTTGGCGTATCTAACCTCATTGTACTCGTAGTCCAAAATGACCCCAATCCTCAATTCTTGGGAAGTACCATAATTAAAAAAACTAAGTCCAATCAATGCCATTAGTAGAAATCTGAATTTTTTACTAATTGTACATACCTTGGAATGTATAGCGTGGTGGTTTTTCATGGTTTTCGTTTAATGATGTATTACCTTATTAGAGCTTGGATTAATAGAACTTGTAGGCTAAGGATATTCCTAAGTTGAACGATTGCACGACAATATTGTAATTGCCGTTCACTACAATATTGTCAGTAACGGTGGTAACATCACTAATGGTTGCTATTCCCCCACTGAATGTAAAAGTTGGCATTAGTGCCAATCGTTTCCCCAAATTGCTTGTGAAGCCTATACCAAACTCGTATCCCAAACCAAATCCAGATTCAGTACTTCTGATGAAATTTTGTGTTATGTCGGAATCAGGCGAGCTAACATTGATACTAGGATTGTTGACAAGCATTGGACCAATTCCGATACGAGGAAAAATGGCAAATTTCTTGTAAACATTGATTTTATAGGCGGCTCCCACGAGTAGGGAATACACTTGCCAACTCTCAGTGTTGGCAGAAAAATTGGCATTTGGTGTTTCCGTGTTAAATTCGTTGACCAAATCCTCAATTTGAGTGTCGAAAATTTGGTATCTGAAAATTCCTGTGAGTGTTACTTTATCATTTAAAAAATATCCGCCGAATAAATCAAGCTTCGTACCATTCTTAGCAAAACCTGCATCAAGGTTGCTTATATCCGTATCCTTAAAATCACCTAACGTAAACGCCGTGCCAACGGAAGCCCCAATATAAAATGAGACATCTTGGTTAGTTTGAGCAGAAATGGATTGAAACGCTATTAAAAGTGTAAGTGAGAACAAAAGCTGCTTCATAGCTATTAACTTGTATTAATTTTATGATGAAAGTTTGTTGGTTTGGATTTAAAATTATCGTACAGTGTTTTTAAGTAACTGATATACAATTATTTGTTTTTAATATGAATCAAAAATAGAGCTCATAAAACGGCGTGATTCCAAAAAGAAACTGAACCGTCCAAAATATTCATTGAAACGACTTTTACCTAAAACTGAACCCTATTCCGACATTAAAGTTGTAGCCGGTAAATCCGGAAATAGAACCGATGTTATCTTTAAAATTGGAGGCTGTATATTTAAAATTGCCTGAAAAAAAAACTACGCCCCCAAGCCTATAATTGGCTCCCAATGTTAACCCCATATAAAAGCTTCTATCCGTTCCCTCGGAAATATCCCTAGTTGTACTTATACCCAAATTAGTTATGGTCACGCTACCTGTTCCCCCTTCTGCCCTTACGCTTAGCCTTCCACCTTCAACATCGCCGTAAATGCTCCAGTTTTTTCTTGAAAAGGGAATATATCTGGCGCCAATACCAAGTTTCAAAACTGCGAAACCGTTTCCAGAACCACTTATCGATATTCCGTTCGAATTTCTAGTCTGTTCTTTTGAACTCATAAAACCTAAACTTAGTAACCCGCCTATTTTATTTGTGAACATATGACCGGAGGTAAGGTGCCATATGGTGCTTTCCTCACTAATATCAACAAGGGTTTCCTCATCAAAATCGGTTATAAACCGATTATCAATAAAATGGTTGCCATATGTCAGTGATATGAAGTAGGTACTTTCCCAATTATGCAATTGACTTATTACCTTATAGTCTTCTCTTTGTCTCTCAGACTCATTGATGGTGGTAGGTTCGTAATTTATTGCGGTTCTTAGCTCATGACCTTGATTGTTCCCTGATACAACGAAGGGGGTATTACAACCCAATAAACCACTAGTTTCTGGAACGATAATTTTTGCTATGTCACCATGCAAATCATCAAGCGATTCGCAGCTAAAGGGCACTTCATTATATTGAAATTCAACGCTTAACGTATTTCTATTAAAAAAGTCCCTGTTGTGGCTATCTTCAATTAATGCTTTCAGGAATTTTAAATTCTGTTTTTCTTTCCTAAAATCAGGAAACTTCAGGTAGTAATGAATGGCTTGGTCTTTACGTTCAATCCCATCCATAGCAATTGTATCGGATTGGACAGTTTCAAAAAGATTGTTTTCCTCATCTACTATGATAAACTTTGCTTCGTGATTGGGTAAGTTTTTGAAGGTGGAAGGCATCTTGAAAAGGGAATAGTATATGACATCATTTTCGTTAAAAGAGAACATTCTTTTTTCTTGGCCGTATGTGACAACTAAAAGATTGGTAATTAAGATTAATGAGAAAAGTAACTTGGTTTTCATTTCTGGGTATTATTTATTCTGATTTTTAGCTGAACACCAACGAATGTTTGAAGGTGAAAGACCTTATATATAAATATTAAGCGACCAAAGCACAATGTGCTTTGGTCGCTTAATATTTAAATTTACTGAACAGAAACTTCATAGAGTACCCCATCCACTCCAGGATAGTATATACGACCTGAGTATCCAGGACTTATGTTGGCCCCGTCGCTCATCCTCGGTAAATCAACAGAACGAGCAAGTTCCTTTCCTGTAGCCGCTTCTCGAAATACAACCTGTTCGTTCGTTGCTGAAAGTGGTATTGATAAAGGAGGAAAATTCGTCAATTCTGACATGACAATGACACGATTATCTGCTGATCCAACTAGTTGTTGAAATACACTTGTGGCAAGTTGTTCCCTCCACTCCAATTCAAAACCAGAATTTGGGTCAAAAGAAATCGCACATGCTCTACGTGCTCCTGTATCTGCAGCAAATAACAAGCCACTACTGGAGTCAAATGCTCCATGGGCTACTGCAAAAGAGATTGGTGCAGGTATATCATCAAAGGGTTTGAATGAGTAACGTAATGATGAATCATCGGCAGAAATCGCCCAAACCGATGCTGGATCACTGGTATATGTGTTAACCTGTGAAAATACCCAATCACCAACAACGTTTGGGGCCAATGCGGTTCCTCCTTCTGTGTCTGATATGGAGACGAAGCCCCATCCACTGTCAAACGAAAGAGTCTGTCCGTTCCAACTATATCTATATATACTTTCAATGCCTGGTAAATAAACATAGTCCTGCCCATTATGAAATCCGACGGGCATTCGACCGGTAGCAAAATCGGGCAATTCCACTTGGGTAATAATTTCCAATGAATTTGGATTTATTGCTAAAAGTGTTTGTGTTTGTGAAGTATCTAAACAGGTAGCCAAGGCTAGCCCACCAGGATCGTTACATGACCGAAACAATGCTTTGGTAAAAATAGTGCCATCTGAGCTCGTGATAAATCCATTATAACTAGCATTTTTCGGGTCCACCTGCGGTAAATCAACTTGCTTATTAATTTCACCGTTATCTGGATTTAAGCTAGCAATTGTATTGCCCGAAACCACAATAAGTGAACCATTACCATGCATACCAATAACACCTGGATAATTCCATGCCGTTTCATTTTCATAAACGGCTAATTGGGTGTTCCAGACCTCTTGTAGGCTATTGGCATCAAGCCTGGCCACGGCAGGTCCAGTTGAACCAGGAACGTCACCATAGACCCCATAATAAATATAAATTTCATCTTGATTTCGAGTGACCACATTGTACGTGCCAGGGTAAAAACCGGGGGCCGAACGCACAATTGCTTCGTTAGTTGTTTCTGGATTTAGGTCACCGTTAAATACGGCATCTTCAAAAACATGACTGCGACCAACATCTGCATGTTCAGTTGCATTTAAGGTATTAAAGAGACCAGATACCTTATCATCCGAGATAACGTCTTCATTTGTGTTTGTTTCCATTGATGACATGTTATCGTCTTCGGAACAGCTCGAAAGAATGGCGAAGACAGCAAATAAAAGGAAATTTCTAAATACGCTTGTTTTCATTTTTTTTTATTTTGATTTTCGAATTCAAAAGTAGGAGCGATTGTCACTTGAAACTTTTTAGAAATAGTGAAGCAACCAAATATGGATGTGAAACGTCTAACCAGTATTCTTGGATAAAAAATCAATAAGCTATACTCTCATCGAACAGTGCTGCAAAACAGGAATGGCCTAAGCGGATACTTTACCCTCTACTTTTTAAGGCTCTTTGTTTTCGCCAACCAATAAAGCCAATAGTGCCAATAACCAAGATCGCTAAAATGGGAAAGACAGGTTTGAGCATGGTGACCAATGATTTTTTGTTCACCTCCCTCTCTGCAGAATAGCCCTTGGGCATTTCAATCACACCCACCCTCTTTTCATATGCTTGGTATTCCGTCAACATCCTTTGGAACAATGCTGGCTTTTGGGGAGCTAAATCATTGACTTCTCCAGGATCATCCGGTAAATAGTATAGATGCCAAGTATTATCGCCGTATGGGATGTTGTTTTTAACGATCTTATATCCGTTTAAAAAGTAGGCCGAACTGTTACCAGATTCCAAACCAACTCCTTCATCTTTTCCATATATGGGCTCGTTGGTGTTGAAAATATGAGGTAGCATACTGTTTCCTGTAATGGGGGCAAAGCCCTCATTGGCAGTAGAAGAAAGTCCTGCTATTTCATAGATTGTGGGAGCCACATCTGTAAAAAAGCAAAAGGCATTGGAGCTAGCCTCTTTGGGTAGATTTTTGCCACTTATTATAAAAGGAACACGTAAACCTCCTTCTCCCGTGTAATATTTAAAGTATGAGAAGGGAGAAGCCAAAGCATTCGCAAATTCAGGTCCGTGAGCTCCATAATATCCCTTTGCACCGTGTTTGTCAAAGTCACGGTGATAGCCCTGTCTTTTGGCCCATTTCATGGCTTTGTTATGATAATCGGCTCCTTCCGGTCCATTGTCCGAAGTAATTATAAAAATGGTATTTTCCAACAATCCCTCCTCCGCCAAATAATCGATGTAACGTCCAATATGAAAATCCATAGCTTCCAACATGCCGGCCGTTAATGCCATATCGGTAGTGTACATCTCTTGATCTTTTTTGCTTAATCCTTCCCATTTTCTAAATTGTGGGAATACATGGTTCAACGATGCTCCTTTTGGGATTATGCCGAGTTCTTTGGCTTTTTTATAGCGACGAAGGCGAAGTTTGTCCCACCCTTCAGCGTAGGTAGTACGATACCGATCTACAAATTCTTTTGGGGCTTGAATGGGCACGTGAATCGCCTGAAAGGCAATGTAAGAGAAAAAAGGATTTTCTTTATTCCTTTCTTCCTGATGAAATGAAATGACTTTGTCTATATAGGTTTTTGAGGAATAGAAGTCTTTTGGAAGATTGGTCTCTTTTCCATCGGCAAACCATTGGGCAGTGGGTTTCATGGGTAAATATCCCCGTGCTTCAAAATTATCGGCTCCCGAAGCTCCTAAAATAAAAGAACGGTCGAATCCTCTCTTGGTGGGCAGGGTATTTTCATCGTGGCCCAAGTGCCATTTTCCCGTTGTATAAGCAGTATAGTTGGCTTCCTTTAGACGGGTTGCGATGGTCTGAACCCGATTATTCAAAATGCCCCTATAGCCGGGCTTGTTTTGAAAGTCTTTTGGAAGCATTTCCGGTAAATTGGCAACGCCCGCCAAATGGCTATCCGTTCCTGTCATCAGCATTGCTCTGGAAGGAGCACAGGCTGGAGAGGCATGCATGTTGGTGAACATCATACCTCCCTTGGCCAATCGATCTATATTGGGCGTCCGTGCTTCTCCTCCGAAGCAACCAAAGTCCATCAGGCCAGAATCGTCCACTAACAATAACACGATGTTTGGCTTGGCCTCAGTGGAATCAGCTTGCCCGTGAACCTTCGCATTTAAACCTATGATAAGCAAAAAAATAAGTAAATGAAATTTGTAGAGACACATATTCATTTATCATTTAATACTTGCATGATCAATTGGGCCGTTTCATGACTTGAGTTTTGGTTTTGTCCGGTAATAAAACGCTTTTCTTTATCAATAACGGTAAGGGTGGCAAAAGGGTCCACCCTTTTATGTTTAGCCTGATAGTTCGCCCCTGATTTTACAAGCTCTTCTTCTGGATGTTTGGGAGTGAACTCAATGCCAAATTGCTTCAGCTGCTTTTGTGTTACCCCTGTCATCTTTCTTCCCTTGACCAAATAATCTCCATTTTTGTCTTTTGCCTCGGTAAACGCCAACGCCCCATGGCAAACACTGCCAAAAAGAACATCTGAATTGTAATAGGCTTCAGATACTTTAGTGCCCATCATCTCCGAGGCCATATCATAGGCGGCACCCCAACCTCCAGCAAAAAAAACGACATCGTAGGTTTTGATATCTACCTCTTCGATCGGAATTGAATTTTTAACTTTTGCTTGAAACACCTCATCTTCTAAATACCGTTTATCTTGGTCAGATCTTAAAAAATAGTTAAAAGAAAAAGGATCAATAGGTATTTCTCCACCCTTAATACTTGCAACATCTACTTCCATATTTCCATCAAGGAATTCATAATACGGTATGGTCATCTCGGAGGCAAAAACGCCAGTTGCAGGTCCTTCCTCCTCACCTGGTTTGTTTAACACCCCATGACTGGTAGTTACAATAAGTGCCTTCTTTCCTTTAAGGTTAAATTCCTGTCCATCATAGTCTGGATGGAAACCTAAAGATTTAAGTATGGAAGGCAATGCTATCACGAAAATTAGTAGTGCAGCGAACAATCCCAAGGTAACGTAACCAACTTTTTTAGATATTTTCATTTTCTTTTTTTTAATTTCAACTTATCCATTGCTTCAGTCGAGGAGCTTTTGTTTTACTCACAATAACTTGTTCACTTGGTTTAGGATTTAAATTCAAAATTAACTTTCCATTAAAATACAGTTGCAGGTTTTCAACAGCTTTTCGTTGCACGATAAACTGCCTGTTGGCCCTAAAAAAATGGTCTGGATCGATTTCTACTTCTATATCTTCCAATTTTTTGTCAATGATGTATTCATTTTTATCAAACGAGATTGCTTTAACGGTTCCCATATCAATTGTGAAGTACGCAATTTCAGCCACGCCCAGAGGCACTAGAGTGTCGCGTTGATGCACTAAATAGGTAGACTTATACCTGCTCTTTTCAGTTTTTATAATTTGCAGCATCTCTTGAAACTGTTGGCTTACAGGTATTGTTTGTTGCGTCCTGCTGTATTTGACCATAGCTTCCCTTAATTCCTCTTCATCAATAGGTTTTAACAAATAGTCTATGCTATTTACTTTGAAAGCTTTAAGTGCGTATTCATCGTATGCCGTGGTAAAAATAATTGGAACATTGATTTGGACTTTTTTAAAAATCTCGAAAGATATGCCATCTGCCAAATGAATGTCAAAAAAGGCAAGTTCAATGGTATTTTCTTTTTGGAAAAATTCTACAGCCCTAGAAACCGTACCAATCACATTGACTATAACAATGGACGAATCAAGTTGGGTCAAGAGAAACTTCAAGTTCTCTGCGGCGGCTTTCTCATCTTCTATAATTAAAACTTTCATACAACAGGTATTTTTACCACAAAATGCCCCTCTTCCTTTAAAACTTCAAGCTCTTTATCCATATACAATTTAAATCTGATATTTAAATTACTTAAGCCTATATTGGTACTTTCCAAGTTCCCGGTTCTCTCTTGAAGTCTATTTTTGATGACCAAATAATTACCTTCATCAAACACTTCTACTTTTAAAGGTCTATCATCAGATATTTCATTGTGTTTGACCGCATTTTCCATTAGCAATTGCAGGGCTAGGGTCGGTATTTTTTTTTGAAGCAGGTCTCCTTTAATATTGATATTGACAATGAAATTTTCTCTATACCTCACTTCAATCAAGTGTATATAGCTTTCCAAGAACCTTAATTCCTCTTTTAAGGTAACCAAATCCTGGTCTTTACTTTGTAATATATAGCGGTACAAAAAAGATAGCTTGTTGATAAACTTACCAGCTGCTTTTTGGTCCTCTCGAACTAATAGGCTCAAAGAATTAAGGGAGTTGAACAAAAAATGTGGGTTGACTTGGTTTTTTAATGCAGCCAGTTCATTTTGTAGGCTTTGTTGCTTTAACCGCTCCTTTTCGATGGCATCAAGCTTTGATTGATTGTTAAGTAGAATCGTCCTACTAATGACTAATAACATGATTGTGACAAAGAGGTAAATAAATCTGTTTAGTCGCGGGGTGATGGTATATGCTTCGATACTATAAATAAAACTATTCACCAATTCAAAAGACAGTAACCATAATACTAAAATCAACAATGTGAGCATAATTGAGGTCAGATTCCGATACTTAGCGTTAAATACTCCCAACCATTTAAGATTTAGTTTCAGCACCACATAACAGAAACTAAAAAGCATGGAGATTCTAAAAACCGTATCCGTAAAGGATACTTCCATTAAACTCATTAATCCATGCTCTTCAATCCCAAACAAAAAAACTATCCTTGGTATGTTTACCAATAGCGAGAAGCTGATAGCTATTATAAAGATCAGTTTATTTGTATTCATAAGTGAAAAACTATGGTAAGCAGTCTTTTTGTTATAGTAATCTAATTATTCCTTTTTTCTTTCATTTTTTGCTGCATCTCCTCTTGGGTTGCCAAGTATATCGTATACTGTTCTTCTGAAAGTAGAACCTGCATTTCCTTATTGCGATCCGCACTGATGGATTTGAACTCTTTGTACTTGGAAAGGCGTCCTCTACTACTTTCTTTTAACACCATAAGTTGTTTCCCATATCTTTTGGTAATTTCTTCAAAATTTGGTTGTTGTGCCTCAGATAGATGCAACTTTTCAATATATACTTCAAGCTGCGCTTCCATTTGG
>CAYGRM010000119.1:0-17087 GCA_964352225.1 uncultured Saprospiraceae bacterium
GAGAACCAATAACTCAATAACTATTTATAATTGACCAAATGAATTCATTTAGAACTTATATGTTCTTATATGCCTTATATGGTTCAAATAAAATAACAATACATTTACAAAAAAAAATCCAACAAAACCCAAATCATGAAATTAAAAAATATTCTATTTTTAATTTTCATTTTAATCTATTTCACCAACTGCCAATCAGATCACAATTCTAAATAAATGCAAAACAACGATTCCCTTTCTTTTTCAAAAACTAAATTCGGAACAACTCCAGATGGCGACGTTAACCTTTTTTCCCTAAAAAACAAAAATGGGATGGAAGTCAAAATCACCAACTTCGGTGGAATTATTACTTCCATAATTGTTCCTGATAAAAATGGAAAAATGGCAGATGTCGTTTTAGGTTTTGATAATATAGAACAATATTTAGAACCTCATCCCTACTTTGGAGCAATCATTGGTCGCTACGGAAATAGAATCGCTAAGGGAAAATTCAAATTAGATAACCTACCTACCGGACAGGCAGGCAATGAATACACATTGGTCAAAAACAATGGAGAAAATCATTTGCATGGTGGAACGAAAGGTTTTGATAAAAAAATTTGGAAGGCGCAAGAGATTAGAACCTCAAGTAAAATCGGAGTAAAAATGTCATACACCAGTCTAGATATGGAAGAAGGCTATCCTGGAAATTTGATAGTAACCGTTCAATATTACTTAAATAATAAAAATCATTTAGTCATTGCTTACGAAGCCTCATCTGATAAAAAAACTATTTGTAATTTGACTAACCATTCCTATTTCAATTTGGCAGGTGAAGGCAACGGAACAATTCTCAATCATGAATTAACTGTCAATGCTGATAAATTTACACCAACCGATGAAGGGATGATTCCTACTGGTGATTTACAATCAGTCGAGGCAACTCCTTTTGATTTTAAAAATGCTACCCCAATCGGTCAAAGAATTGAAAATGATCATCAGCAATTAAAAAATGGGAATGGTTACGATCATAATTTCGTTTTAAATGAAAGAAAAAATATAGACAGCGCCGCCTCACTATTTGATCCTGAGAGTGGAAGATTTATGGAAGTTTTCACTACGGAACCAGGCGTCCAAATTTATACCGCCAATTCGTTAGATGGTACTTTGATGGGAAAATCAGGAAAACCATATTTAAAAAGAGGAGCCGTTTGTTTAGAAACTCAGCACTTTCCTGATTCGCCCAATCAACCTAATTTCCCAAGTACAGTTTTAGAGGCTGGAGAATTATACTTGTCAGCCACCATTTATAAATTTTCTATTAAGAAAAATTGAATATCATGTGCCTCCCGTAGAGACAAGGCATGCATTGCCTCTACCCTAACACACTAACCGAACACTATCAAAAAACAAAAAAATCACTACCTTTACAATCCACCTAACTCCCCATATTGAAAAGCATTTTTAATCTTTTTTCCAAAAAAGATGCTTCAATCTATTTACTTTTATAAAAAAAAAATCATTTATGATTAAAGATTGTTCCGACACTTCTATCATACAAAATTTGATTGGAGGAAATACAGTTGAAAAAGAAAGAGCATGGTCGTGTATTTTGAATAAATGCACGGATTCATTGCGTAGTTATTTAAGGAATAGAGGAGTCGTAGAAGAAGCAGATCGAGAAGATATCATGTATGAATCTATATTCCGATTGATCAAAATTATCGAATCTGGATTTGAAATGAAACAAAATGTCTGCGCTATTTTAATGGGCGTTGGTAAAAATGTACATCATGAATTTTTGAGAAAAAAAGCAAAGGAGAGTAAAATCGAAGAAACTTATACTTCAATTTTGGATAGTCTAGAAGATGATCCACGAGACTATTCTGAGTTTCAAAAAAAATTCCAAAAGCTCGGTGAAAAATGCAAAATGCTTTTGGACTTAAAATATGTCAAAGGAATGAAGATGAGCGAAATGGGAGAAATGCTTGGGCGAACTTCGACTGGTATAAAAACGGATATTCAAGGTTGCAAAAATAAATTAAGGGCTATGGCGTAAGATGACTTTCCAAGTCGTCCCTTTATAAAACGATTCTTCAAAATCGTAAAAGAGAATTTCAAATTAAAGATTATGAAAGATCAAGAAACTTTTATAGACCAATTTTTTAATCGAGAATTAAGCCAAGATGAATTGGTAGAATTCAAAAATCGACTCAACGCTGATGCAGCGTTTCGAGCAGAAGTTCAGTTTAGAAAAAACTTACAAAAGGTAATTTCCCAAAAAGAAGCAACCGAACAGATCGAAAAAACGGCTACCATAAAAAAATTAAAAGCACTCCAAAACTCAATAACAAAAATCGAAAACTCCGCTGAAAAGCCACCAGCAAAAGTTAGAAATCTAGGCAGGTGGTTGACTACGGTTGCTGCCATCGGAGCATTAATTCTAATCGGGTATTTAGGATTTAGAGATACCTCTTCGAATGGACAGAATCTAACTGCAGATTTTTATAAAAATAATTATACGCCTTATGAAGCTGACATTACCTTGAAATCTATTCCTTCTAATTCCTTAATTGCTGAGTTAGACGAAACTTATAAAAACAAAGATTACACCGCTTCGATTGAATTAGCTGATAGTGTTTTAAAAGAATTACCCAACGATGCAGAGATACTTTTGATTAAAGGAATTTCTTTATTAGAAAAAAATAAATTGGAGGAATCCCTAGCAGTCTTCGATTCCATCTCAAATGAATTATACAACGACGAAGCGAATTGGTACGCTGGAATGATCTTGCTAAAACAAAATAAAATTGAAGCTGCAAAAACTCGTTTTCAAAAAATAAAAGGAGCAAAATATTTAAAGAAATTAGAAAACTTCCAAACAAAATAAAAAGTAACGGGACTCTCCCGAGTCCCGAATAATGCAGGACTCGGGAGAGTCCTGCTACACGAAAAAACATCATGAGAAAATTTCACTTCGTCATATTATTTCTTTTCAATTTTACGCTTAGCATCTTCGCTCAGCAAGACGAAGCATTACTAAATTCCATCCTCGATCCAAACGTCGATCTCGAAGAAGCAATCGAAATGATGGCCAAAGATTTTCCCGAATTACTCAACCCCGTCGTCGATGCAAAAAAGGATTATGAAAAAGCCACAACCCTTGAAAATGCTAGCGAAACGGGACAATACTATCAACAATTAGGTCGTAAATTTTTACAAAAAAAAGAATACGAGCAAGCTATTTTATATTTAAAAAAATCCATTGAAGCTACTAAAAAAGGGCTAGGTGAAATCGAACGACATCCTAATCTATCCTCAAAGTATAAAGACCTAGGGTCAGCCTACGAAGGGAATTTAGAAAAAGAAGAAGCCTTAATTTTTTATCAAAAAGGACTTAGATCGGCAGCCATAACATTTGATGATGCGGATCTTTTGGCTAATCCAAAAGTAGAAGATTTAATTTCTCCCTTGTTGTCCATTCCCATTTTTGAAGCCAAGGGAAACTTGTTGCTGCAATCTGATCGAAATGAAAATCAATTGCTCGCTTCTCTCATTGCCTACGAGCGAGCTATCGATATTTTAGAATTAATTTGCAATAAATACCAATCTGAATTTACCAAGTTACACCTTGGAGAGCAAACGGTTCGAATGACTGAAAAAAGTATTCACGCAGCTCGACAATTATTTCAAATAACGAGAGATAATAAATTCCAAACTAAAATGTTTTCCCTCGCCGATAAGGGAAAAGCGATGGCATTACGAAGTGCAATTTTGGACGCTAAGGCAAGTAGTCTAAATTCTATCCCTCCCGAAATGTTGAATCGAGAGCAAAGCCTAAAAATAAAACTAGCTCTGCTCAAGCAACAACTCAAAAAAAGATCCAATACAAATAACCAGGCTGCCGAAGAGGCAGGCAATAGTATTGACAAAAAAATATTCAAAACTACGGGGGCACTTTATTTCTTACAAGATTCACTAAAAACATTTTTCCCAGAATATTCTTTTCTAAAAAACTCAGCACCTTCTTTGGCTTCTGATAGTTTACAAATATTTTTAGAAGGTAAAAATATGGCAGTTCTAGAATACTTCTTTGGCAATAATACAGCTTATGCTTTTGTCGTTACAGCTGATCATTTTTATGTGGAACAGTTGAATGATTTAGATCAAATTCAAGAAACGGTTTTATCGCTGAGAGAATTAATTCAGTCGATGAGCTTTAGAACGGATGCTCAAGGTGCTTATCAAAATTTTGTTCGAGATGCGAGTGTTTTGTATAGTTTAGTTTTGGAAGCTCCTTTAAAAAATCTAGATTCAACTGTTGACGAATTAATTATCATTCCTGATGGCCCGCTATGGTTAGTTCCTTTTGAAATTTTATTGGATGATCAAGCGGCTAACAATCAAGTGAATTTTGGAACAGACAACCTCCCCTATTTACTTAAAAAGTTTGCGTTGACTTATGCGCATTCTTCTAGACTTTTATTGGAGCAAAATAATTATAACAATAAAAATACAACTATCCCATTTCTAGGCATTGCCCCAGAATTTAATGGAAGAACAGATATGGCGGTTCGCTCATGTTTTGAAGCGGGAGCAAATTTACCTGAGTTAAAACATAGTGCTCTCGAAGTCGAAAATATCAGTAGCCAATTTAATGGACAATCTTTTTATGGAAATAATGCCACTCGGAATTCATTTTTGCAACTAGCTCCCCAAGCAGAAATCATTCATCTTTCGACTCACGCTTGCATGAATAATACTGACCCATTGGACAGTCGCATATTTTTTTCCGAAAATGATTTTATAAATACGGAAGACATTTACAACCTCGACATCAATGCAAAAATGACGATGCTTAGCGCGTGTCAAACGGGTTTGGGACGAATTTATAATGGAGAAGGAATGATTAGTTTGGCGAGGGCGTTTCAATATGCAGGCTGCCCTAGTGTGACCATGAGTCTGTGGTCAGTTGCAGATGCCTCAACTACCGAAATGTCTACACTTTATTATTCGTATTTGAACGATGGACTCCCTAAAAACAAAGCATTACAGCAAGCAAAATTAGATTTCATCAATGCTCAGTCACCATCTAAACAACATCCTTTCTTTTGGGCAGGATTTGTTCATTTGGGTAATTTTAGCCCTATAGGAAAAAGTGGAATGGGAGGAAGTAAATTTTTGTTTTTAGGAATAGGAATGGTTATCTTTTTAGGAATTTTTGTTTTTGGAAAGAAGAAGTAGGGGTAATTTTAAGTTAAAATATATTGTTATTACTTATTCAATAGAACAATTTATGAAAATATTTACAACGATCATTTTTTCACTCTGCCTGACCTTTGCTTCATTTGGTCAAGTGGAAAAACCGGTGGAAAAACCACTCGTTCATCCTACCATTATGGTTATCCCATTTGTAAAAGAAAATGAGCAACTCCGAACAGTTTACGAGCAAAACGAGAATTTGCATCTACGAGTGGCAGTTACTAAAGTGAAAGAAGCTTTCGAATTCCATTTTATTAAAACCGTGGATTTCCGAGCTAAACTCGAACAACTTTCCAATAATAAAATTATGCAAATTGGTACTCAATCTTCGATCAAACAGCAAGTGATCGAACTATCAGGTGCTGATATTTATGTAGAGGTAGAGTCAAGTATTACGCAAGATGAAAGTGGAAATTCTTCGACGGTAACAGTAACTGCTTATGATGCTTTTTCGGGTCAAGTATTGGCAACTGATGTAGGAACAACAACCCGATTTTACACTCATAATTTTGCAAGGCTAACAGAAAAAGCAGTTAATGAATTTATCGAAACATTCATGTATAATATTCGAGACAAGTTTAACCAGATCGTAGAACAAGGTCGAACCGTGGTCGTCAATATTGGTTTTGATGAAAATGCAGCATTAGATATGGATACTGAAATGGAAAATGGAGAATTATTTTCAGACCTTTTGGAAAAATGGTTTGAAGAAAACTCTTACAATAATTATTTCCATATTCAAGGAGTAACCGCTACTAAGATGATTTTGGATGAAGTCAGAATCCCTGTAATGCACCCCATAAATGGCCGTACTTATCGAGCAACTCAATTTGCTGGAAAGCTGAGGGCTTTTTTGAAAAAACAAAATTTGGACGTGACTAGAGATGTGGTGGGAACAACTATTTATATTACCATTAATTAAAAAAGATATGATAACTCGAATAATAATTTTAGCACTTTTGTTTTGTAATTATACTGTTACAAATGCGCAAACCAAGATCGAAAATTTAGATATAAAAATCATGTCCACCCATTTTGACTTGGAGATTCCACCTATTTATCATACTAAAGTTGAACGAAAAGTTATTGACATTTTTACTCAAAAAGGCGTCGTGAATGCTAAGGGAAGCACCTTTGCAATTTACCCTTCATTAAGTATAATTGAGTTTGATAAAATAGAAGGAATTAAGACTTTGCAAACTGCTCATCTGGAGTTCAGCATAATGGTCAAAAATATTTTCTCCAATGAAGATTTAATCGTTTTTTCTAAAAATATTTCCGGCGCAGGAAGTACTCAAAAAGCAGCAATCAACAAAGCAATCTCAAGTATCCGACCTAGTCAAAAAGGGTATGAGGATTTTGTAAATGAATTGTTAGAAAAAATAAATTCCTACTACAACTCTGAATGTGAAACTATCTTGGCAGATGCAAACAAGGCCATGGAAAATAATGAAAATGAAAAAGCAATCGCCATTTTAAATACGTTACCTAAGTCTTCGAACTGTCGAAAATCTAACGAGAATTTGCTCTCTCAAGCTTTCCAAAAATATCAAAAACAAAACTGCAATCAACTCATTCAAAAAGCAAATATCGCTGCGATGAAAAAAGATTACAAAAATGCAATTGATTTGTTAGGCCTGGTAGACATTGAGTCTCCGTGTGCTGAGGATGCCAAAATTGCCTTGAAAGGTATTGCCTCTGCCAACGATGAACAGACCGCAAAAAAGTTAGCTTTTCTAAATAAAGTGTACTCGGATAATAAAGACATTCAAAAGGCGAGACAACAATCGATGAATGCGATCAGCAATACTTATATCGAGGGGATTAGTAAGAAGTGATTTTTTTGCCGCTGACTTTCGTAGGATAAAAAGTTAGCGGCAAAAAAATTAAAACGCATACCCAAACGCTAATCCAAAATGCGGCAAAAAAATCCTCCCATCACTAAAGTCACCAACCAACGGAGTCAATCCAATTTTCCATAAAAACCCTCCCAATGGAGGATGCCGATGATACATCAAACTAAATGATGCAAACGATGTTCCTTCGAAATAAACTAGCTCATCGTTAAGTCTATAATCGTCCAGTTCTCTCATGTCAACATAAGTGTAACCTGCTCCTATTTCTAAATAATGCTTACCATCTTTTTTCCCTAATAAGTAATTAATATGAACTGGAAAGGTTAGGCAACTTATATCGCTCAAACTCGAAAATCCTAATCCAATTCGTGCACCAAGTCCTCTATTCGATTTACCAAATCTACTTTCATAATTAAAAGTATATGAAAAACCAGCCCCACCTAATTCAAAAAAAGTACCATGTCCTCTTCGTTCAAAGGTAGGTTCCTCAGATTGAGCAGAAAGATTAATTAAAAATAAAGTGAAGGTAAAAAGTAAAATTATTTTTTTCATAACAATATATACACGTTTTTATATTTTATTAAAAAGCTCGACCAAAACTCATTCCAAACATGGGTAACACTCCCAACGTTGCTTCTCCATCATCACCCTCCTGCCAATCCCAATATCCAACCAAAGGAGTAACTCCAACTCTAAAAACAAATTTTCCATATCGAGGCTGACGCCGATACATGAAGGAAAAAGTTGCCGAAAATTGCTCATCTAAAGATTTGTTCCCAACTATATAAGGATCCTCATAATTGAAATAAGTAACTCCTCCTCCAATTTCAAAAAAATGATTACTATCCTTTTTTCCTGTCATATAAGTTAACATCACCGGCGTAGCAATCCAATCTCCTACAGCACTAAATCCTACCCGCGCACCTAGTCCTCCTGTTTGTTCCTTAAATCGAATATCAAAATTGACCGAATAAACAAAAGCATTTCCGCCAAATTCTACATAAATCGCTTTCCCCCGACGATCATAAACTTGTGCGTCTGAATCAGGTAAAAAAAAGAAAAATATAAATCCAATTAAAATGATTCGAAAAATGGACGTAATTTTCATTTCCATAAATTTAGTTTTTTATAAATTTTGAGCTTCAAAAAAACATTTTTTCTAGTTAGCAACATAACAAAAACAAATAATTAACTTTTCTAATCACCGATTTTTCCCTCATATTTGTTATTTTTGAAACTCTAAAACCTACTACCCATCTTTTTGAAACAATCTAATTTTTAATTCACCGATCAGTATTTATACAAAAAATAACGCAATGAAATTTTTGTACAGTTTATTTCTATGTCTTTTGGCCTTTCAAATTCAAGCACAATATGACACCATTTATGTAGCCATCTTACCGTTTGCCGCTGATAGTGAAATGACCGAAGAATCCAGAACAAAATTACAAAATATTGTCGCCGATGAATTTACCAAAGACTATCGAATGGTATTGTTAGATCGAGGAAAATTTGACGTGGTTGCTGAAGAGCGAGATCGCCAACGTGATGAAGATTTTATTGATGGAAAAATTGTGGAGCAAGGAAAAGCAATTGGAGCAGAATATTTAGTTGATGGATTTATAGATAATTATGGTCGCCAACTTTTTCTAAAAGTCTATGATGTGAGTGATGGTTCTTTGGTTGGTTCTACGGTTTCCTCTTTGACAGTCAAAAGAAATCAAAAACATCCCCTAGATATCAAAGGTGAAATCAAAGATATTTTTTCTACAACTACCCAAACTTCGCAGTTACAGAAAAATGTAAAAGATTTAATCAATCAATGTTTCTCTGAATTTTTATACATCGTAGTTGGGGCGGAAGAAGAAAGTAAAAAAAGAGTTCGCTCCCTAAAAGTTTTTGCTGGCAGTAAAATGGGATTAAAAAAAGGACAATTACTAGAAGTACAAGCTTTAGTAGTCGAGGAAGTTGAAGGCATCACTACCACCAGACGAGAATCAGCAGGTTGGGGAAGAATTGAAAAAGTAGATGGAGGATCATGGTGTATTTTAAAAGTAGAAGCAGGCAAAGGGAATATCAAAAAGCTTTTGAACCAAGGAACAAAATTACGTTGTCGAGCGATCAAAAAATAGTTTAGCTGAACAAAAACTAAATAAATGAAGTCGTTTTTAATTATTTCTCTTTCCTTTTTTTACACTTTTTCTTTCGCACAAGATGAGGTGATCAAGTTGGGAATTTTACCCTCCACCTATGGCGACGGAATGCCTTTGGCAGAATTCACAGAGTTTGAAAAAAATGTAATTGAACGGTTAAAAAAAATTGAACGATATGAAATCATTCGAGATCAATCTAGTTTTGAAGATGTAGCTATTAAATCGGAAGATGGCATTTTAAAAATTAGTACTAGCCTTTTAGCTGAGCAAGTTGCGGTAACCTATTTATTACAAATTGTTTTTGGCGATACTGATTGGTCTTCCAATACCTCACCCTCCCCTGCTGGAGGAGTCCCTTATGAACATTCCGCCACCGTCTGGATGACCCTTAATATTTATGATGTTGCAACTGGAGTTTTAAAAAACAGTATCACTTTAACTGCCGATTCCGCTGATGGATCAAAAGAAAAAAGAGGCACCCGTCGATCTACCAATCCTTACAAAAATGCAGTTAGCAATGCTCAAAAAGGTCTTTGGAAAAAAACGACTCGAGCACTAAAAAACTTACTCCCATTAAACTTGGAAGTAATCGATGTGATAAAAAACGAAAAAGGTAAAGCCCAAGATATCCTAATCAATGGTGGGGAATTTCATGGTTTACAACCTAAGGAGCGCATTTATATTTATTATGAAAAAGAATATATCGTACGTGGAAAGCCGACCATGCGATTTGTTGAAGTAGCAAAAATTTCTTTAGAAAAAATAGATTCAAAAACTTCAATTGGAAAAATCCGAAGTGGTCAAGAAGCAATGATCAAAGCGCTCGAAGAAGGTAAAAAATTAAAATGCATCCTCGATTCTAATCAATTCAAAAAAGGTTATGGATTCTAAATTACTTATTTTTTTACATAAATTTTTCTTCGTAAATATATTGTTATGTATTTGCACATTTTCTTCTTTAGCCCAAGATGAAGGAACTCCGGCATTAGGAATTTTGAAACTAAATGCAGCTGGTGTAGAAACGGAAGCAGCTGAAAATGTATCAAATCGAATTGAAATTGCTTTCTTTAATTCTAATCGTTTCCAAATAGTCACTCGACAAATCTTGGAAGCGATCGAAGTAGAAAGAGAAAGAAGTAAAGATGCAATCAACCTAGATGATCTTGCTATCCAACAAGGAATTGCGGTTGGTGCGGACTATATTTTGAAAGGAAAAGTTACTCACTACGATCGCAATACGCGACAATCAACGCCAAATAGAACGACCGCTGGTCAACCAAGTCCTCCAAAAATATATACGAGTACCCTAGTACATTTTAGTCTACAAATTGTAGAAGTAAAATCAGGCGTGATCAAAGCTGGAGCAACCTACAAAGGTTCTCTAAATAACATCGATCATTTTGTCAAAAACTTTATACGGAAAGAATTTCCATTTCGTTTAACCATTCTGGAACATTTAATAGAAAAAGAAGAAAAGAGAAAAACCTCTGTCCTACTCGATGGCGGATTTAAACAAGGATTATATAATAGTATTTTGCTGGATGTCTACGAGATTATCCCGGAAAGCTTTGAAGGTCAAACTACCTATCGAGAAGTTTCCATTGGGAAGATGTATGTGGAAGCCATTGATTTTAGTGGTAACTTTTCACAATGCATTATTAAAAAAGGGAGAAAACTCATTTTGAAAAAACTAGAAGAAGGGAAAACACTCATTTGTAAAGTCCCTAAAAATTTACGCTTCATGGGAATGAAGTTCGAATACAACTATTAGAAAACATGCGAATTATTCATTTTGTAATTATATTGTTATTGACTTTTGACTTGTACTCGCAACAAGATCTAACGCTAGTGCAACCAACGATTATGATTATTCCTTTTGTCAAAGAAGGTAATGATTTACGAAGTGTTTTTGAAAGTGACAGCGCTCAACACGTTCGGGTTGCAATGACCAAAGTCAAAAATGCTTTTGATACTGCTCAGATCAAAACCATAGATTTAAAATCGATGATTCAACGGATTGACAATGATAAAATCTTAACTCATAATTCCCGAAGTGATCTAAAAAGTGGAGTGATTCATTATTCTGGTATTGATATTTATGTGGAGGTGGAAGCGCAAGTTGTGGAGACTTCGCGAGGCAATTCAGTAACCGTTATCCTTAATGCCTTCGATGCTTTTTCAGGACATTCACTAGCTAATGGATTTGGTCACTCTCCTAAATTTTATACTCAGAACTTTGAAAAATTGAGCGAAAAAGCTTTGGATACTTTTTTAGGAGAATTTGTTATTTCTACTAAAACAGCTTTGGAAGATTTAGAAAAAAATGGCCGTTCGATCACGTTAAATATTGGAATTGAAAAAGGTGTAGAAATGGATATGGATTCAGAAATTGGAGATAGTGGAAATTTACTTTCGGACACAATTGAGAGTTGGTTGGAAAAAAATGCTTACCAGTCACGATTTAATATTCAAGGAATTACTGCAACGAAAATGATTGTCAACGAAGTAAAAATCCCCAAAATAGATGCTAAAACAAAACGAAATTATCGTCCTTCCACATTCGCCAAAGCATTACTAGAATATTTAAAATCATTAGGAATTGAATGTAGTCGAGATGTGCAGGGGACGAATATTTTTATCACCATTAAATAATCCATGATTTTTTTCACCACATAGGCACCTAGAAAACATAGGTAAAGTACTATGTTTTCTAGGTGCCTATGTGGTAAAGTTTATTATATGGTGACCATTTTTCTTAAAGCAAGGAAAGATTTTTTTTGCGAAAAAAAAGTAATTTGCACTCATCTTTTTTTCCAAAAAAAATAAATCCATATGACTTCCAATCCTACGCAAACTAATAAAATCCAAACTGGCGAAGACTATATCAATTCCCTCCGTGGACGAAACCTAAAAGTATATCTATTCGGCGAAATGGTTGAAGAACCTGTCGATCATCCCATCATTCGACCTTCCATCAATGCCTTGGCAAAAACTTATGATTTGGCGATTGCAGCTCCTGAATTGGCTTCTGTGATTTCTCCATTTACTGGTGAACGAGTGAGTCGATTTTTACACGTTTGTACCGATGCGAAGGATTTAGTTTTGCAAAATAAAATGCAGCGGAAGTTGGGTCAATTGACGGGAACTTGTTTCCAACGATGCGTCGGAATGGATGCCTTCAACTCTTTGTATTCCGTTACCTTTGAAATGGATGAAAAATACAATACTCCTTATCACCAGCGATTCAAAGACTTTTTGACAAAAATGCATCGCTCTAATTATGTGGTCGGAGGAGCCATGACTGATGTGAAAGGTGATCGAAGTCTCGCTCCACATCAGCAAGCAGATCAAGATATGTTTCTCCGAATTACCAAACGGACGGACAAAGGTGTTTACGTCACCGGAGCAAAAGCACATCAAACGGGCTGCATCAATTCGCATTGGATGGTCGTCATGCCAACCATGCGTTTGGGAGAAAAGGATAAAGATTTTGCCATCGTCGGAGCAGTTCCTGTCGATGCGGAAGGCATCACTTATATCTACGGTCGGCAGTCGTGCGACACTCGTGCGATGGAAGGTGGAACGATTGATATTGGAAATGTAAAGTATGGAGGACAAGAAGCGATGGTGATTTTTGAAGATGTTTTTATTCCTACGGAAAATATTTTTATGGATGGAGAGTATGATTTTGCCGCCATGCTGGTGGAGCGATTTACTGCTTATCATCGTCGAAGTTATGTTTGTAAAAGTGGCGTTGGGGATGTTTTGATTGGAGCAGCTGCTTCGATTGCAGAAATGAATGGCGTGCCGAAAGTTTCGCACATCAAAGATAAATTGGTGGAGATGACGCACTTAAACGAAACGGTTTATGCAACTGGAATTGCGTCCTCGCATCAAGGTTACGCAACTGATTCGGGGGCATTCATTTGCGATAGTATGTTATCGAATGTTTGTAAGCATCATGTGACCAAGATGCCTTACGAGATTGGAAGACTAGCCCAAGACTTAGCTGGTGGCTTAGTGGCAACTTTGCCTTCGGAAAAAGATTTAAATCATCCTGAGATTGGAAAATTACTACGAAAATACCTCAAAGGAAAAGCGGATGTACCTACCGAAGATCGAATGCGGATGCTTCGTTTGATTGAAAATATGACGTTGGGACGGAATGCTGTTGGATACTTGACGGAGAGTATGCATGGGGCTGGATCGCCTCAGGCGCAACGAATTCAGATTGGTCGAGCGATGCAGTTGGAATATAAAAAACGATTGGCGAAGATTATTGCTGGAGTTGTTGAGGAGGAAGAAAAGGATTTGGTGGTGGAGGAATTGAGTGGGTATTTTGGAAGGGTTTTTAAAATTTAAATACTTTCCAATATCAAAAGTTTTTAATACCTATTTCCAAAAAAAAATCGAACCGCTTCGCGGCTACTTAACCCACTAACGCAAGAAAGGGTAAAAGGGTAAAAGTACAAAGGGTAATCTAATCCTGGGCAACACGAAAACCAATATTGTTGCTCCTGCTGCCGGCGTAGTCATCGAAGCGATTCGACACGCGACAGTACCTGCTATAGTCGCCATAAGACCCGCCACGAAGAACCCGACGAGAACCCGAAGATGCTCCTTTTGGATTCTTAGTTGGACTATTCGAATAATAATCTTTTGCATATCTATCAGAGCACCATTCCCATACATTGCCACTCATATCATATAAGCCTAATTCGTTCGGTTGCTTTAGACCGACCGTATGTGTTTTTTTATCACTATTTCCTCCATACCATGCCACATCTTTCAAGTAATTACCTCCTGCATATTGATAGCCCTCATATTGATAGCCCTTACTTTTACTACCACCTCTAGCTGCAAATTCCCACTCTGCTTCAGTAGGTAACCTAAAACGCTTACCTGTCAGGGAATTCAACTTTTTGATAAAATCTTGAATGTCATCCCAAATGACGTTTTCCACAGGGCATTGATCACATCCTTTAAAGTTTAACATAAGAGGGTCGCTTCCCATGACTGCTCGCCATTGTTCTTGCGTAACTTCATATGTAGCTATTTTAAAGCTACTCAAAGTGACGGGATGCGTTGGTTTTTCATCATCCCCACAATCCTTTTGTTCATACGTACAGCCCATTGTAAAGGTACCTCCAATGACCGTGACCATATCATTGAGGAGATTTTGTATGGGAGTAGGAAGTTTGTTCGTTGTATTTTTTTCAGGTGTTGGAGTTGCTGATTTAGGTTCTGTTTTCTTTGTTGGTGTTTTAGGTTTTAGGGCTACTTCGCATTTGGCTATTCCGTTTTTAGCAGAAGTACCTTTTGAATTTATTTTTAGAGCAGCTTGGTACTTTCTTTTGGCTTCAGCATAATTATGGTTTATGAATAGTGCGTTGGCTTCATTGATAAGGTCTTGGTATTTTTCCTGATTGGTTTTTACAGGTTCTTTTTTTTGTTCAGGTTGATTAATAATTGTTTTGGGAGCTTCCTCTTCTTTATTGTTAGATTGGGTTTCCAGATTAAGCGTATCCTTATTGCCTAGATCTTCCGCTATTATTTCATTTGCATTAGTAGCACTTGATAGATCATCAGCATCACCCGACCAATTAACTTTGCTAAGACCAAATATTAATAAAAGTAAACCCAAAATAGGTAAACCCAATTTGAGGGTTTTGCTTTTTACATTATTGAGGTTAGCATTTTTTTGTTCATTTAAGATAGTTTGAGCATCTGACTTTAGTTGTTGAGCAGAGTAGTTGCCTTGATCTAGTTTTAATACTGCATTAGCTGTGGCAATCGCTTTTTTATAATTTCCTTGGGAAAAATAATCAGAAGCAGATTTTAATTTATTTGAAATATTTTGTGCCTTACGCTTTTGTTGCGCTTCGAGTTGTAGTTGCTGTTGTGCAATCGCTGCTTGTTGCTTTTTTTCAAATTCAATCGCTTCTTCGCTTTTGTTTCTTCGCAGTTTGACGACTTTAATACTTTTATCCAAACCTCTGACAATATTAGCATAAGCACTTGATTCATCACTCCAATAGACTATTGGTTTTCCATCTTTGGGTAGCGCTTGAAGGTTCGCCAAGTCCGTCAACTCCCAAGTACAATCACTTAAAATCACGGGCACGACAATCGTTTCATTGCGATCATGTCGCTCCATCGCTTCACTCATTTCTCTATCATAAAAATAATCAGAAGCTAAGGAATGAGCACTTACCAAAAGAAGGATAATATCTGCTTGGTGAAGGTGAGTTTTGATTTGTTCTTCCCAAATGGTACCAGGAGCTATTTCGCCATCGTACCAGATTTTTATAGTTTTGTTACGATGCAGCGGTTTTAGATAAAGTCGAAGTTTATCTAAATACGAAGTATCTTTTCGAGAGTACGCGATAAATACGTTGATGTCTTGTTGAGTGGCTTTCATGTTCGAAGCAAATATAATATTTGTTTAGGAGTTTTTCGACATCAATTTCAACAAAACCCCATTCGTCCATCCAAATCCATCTTGCACTTCATACTCCCCTCCTCCACTCAAAAGTGACGTATCTTCCACATTATATTTTTCCAAAAGCTTACCTGTACGATGGTAAACATCGGTGTTGAGTTTAATCCAATTATCCGAAATCTTATTTGCTAAATCATCAAAACCATAATTCCTAAGTCCCTGAATACCAATCCATTGCAAGGGTGCCCAACCATTGGGCGCGTCCCATTGCTGACCTGAGTGAATTGGCGTGGTGACTAATCCGCCTGCTTTCAGGAAGTGTTTTTCGATGATTTCAGCACATTGTTTAGCTTGATGATCATTGGCAATTTGGAAAAATAATGGGAAGCCTCCTGCCATGGTTAATGCATCTATTTGTTCTTTTTTGATAAAATCGAAGTCGTGGAAAAACCCTGTTTCCTCATTCCAAAAATATTCTAAAATGAGGGACTTCCTTTTTTCTGCTAAAATTTCAAATTGCTTTGATGAGGAAGAATCATTCTTAATTTTATAAGCTTTCGCAATTGTTTTTTCCAAAAAATACAACAAGCAATTCAAATCCACCGGCAAAATTTCAGTCGTATAAATTGTCGTCAAATCATTCGCATCTCGCAACCAGCGCGAACTAAAATCCCAACCTGACTCGCAAGCTGCTCGCATATCTGAAAATAATTCTTTCGCAGGACGAGTAGTTTTTTCTGCCAATTCTAAATCGGTGGCAAACATTTCTGCCCTAGGTTGGTGATGTTGATCGAAGTAGCGATTGAGAAATTTTCCATCACCTAAATTGACTACATGATTTTTCGCTTGGATAGAATGATCATTTTCCAAATCAGATTTTCCGTCCATCCAAAACGCATATTCTTTTTCTAAAAAAGGTAAATATTTCACCAATATTTCCTCCCCTTTTTCGGCTGCCAAAAGGTCAACCATCAAGGCATAAAATGGTGGCTGCGATCTTCCCATAAAATACGTTCGATTACCATTGGGAATAAAACCTACCTTGTCGATCAGCCAGGAGAAATTGTCCACCATATTTTCGATCACTTCAATCTTTCCACTCACTTGCAAACCTAGCATGGTAAAATAACTATCCCAATAATATATTTCATTAAATCTTCCACCTGGAACGATGTAAGGATTGGGCAATGGAATGAGCGAACTTCCTTCGACAGTTTCATCAGCTTCTCGTTTTAAAATGTCCCAAAGGATTTCAATATGTTCGTTGACGGGTCGAGAAGTATCACTTTTAAAATCAACTGACTTTGACGGATTGGGTTGAAAAAAACGATGGAAGAATTTTTCTAAATCAAAATTGGGATCACCTTTTTCTTTTCGATATTGTTTTAAAATTTC
>CAYGRM010000120.1:0-17056 GCA_964352225.1 uncultured Saprospiraceae bacterium
GAATTATCTCTTTTTAAAAAAAATGAAAAAGTAGTCTGGTTTTTTCCAACTCAATATCAGTTGAAATTGATAGTTTCCGAACGCATAAAATTAGAATTGGAAGACCTAGAGAAAGAGAAATTTATTTTTTCAGATGATGAAAATGATTTGATAAAATAGTGATATAAATTGTCACAGTACCGTTTCAAACATTACTATAGTTAGGTTTAGTAAATGATAACAATTTTCGGCATAAGACATCACGGACCAGGCTCCACCAAAAGCCTCCTTCGAGCACTCCAAAACCTCGAACCTGATTGCCTCCTCATCGAAGGAGTCAAAGATGCAGAAGCATTGTTACAACATGTTGCTAATCCAGGTATGCAACCACCAGTTGCATTGTTGACTTATAATCCAAAAGATTTTTCCCAAGCCATTTATTCTCCCTTCGCAGAATTCTCACCAGAGTGGCAAGCCATAAAATATGGTTTGTCAAAAAACATTTCTGTCCAATTTATGGACTTGCCACACGAAGTAGTTTTAGGAATAAAAAAAGATGAAGTGGAAAATCCATTTCAATTATTTGGAGAAGTGGAAACTGACGAGTCAAAAAGTTCTTCCGAAAATGATAAACTTCAACAAGACCCATTGGGCTACATGGCAGAAATTGCAGGTTACTCTGATAGCGAAAGATGGTGGGAAGTAACTTTTGAAGAGCGAGAAAATCCAGATGAAATTTTTCCGAGTATCATTCAAATCATGCGAGTGCTTCGAGAAGAATTGCAACGTCCTGATCCTCCAATGGAAAAACGACGAGAAGCATTTATGCGCGAAACCATGCGGAAGGCAATCAAGGATGGCTATCAAAATATCGCCGTGATTTGTGGTGCATGGCACTCGCCCGTTTTGGAAGATTTAGCTAACTACAAAGCGAGTGATGATAAAAAGCTCCTTCGAGGAATAAAGAAAGTAAAAACAAAAAGTACTTGGGTGCCATGGTCGTACAATCGATTGTCCACCCAAAGTGGATATGGAGCAGGCGTAATTTCTCCAGCTTGGTATGAATTATTATATACGAACCGAAAAGAAGTTGGGGTTCGTTGGATGACCAAAGTCGCTCGACTTTTTCGAGAAAAAGATATGGATGCATCGTCGGCTCATGTGATTGAGGCCGTTCGATTAGCAGAGACTTTAGCTTCGATTCGACAATTACCAATAGCAGGAATTAGAGAAATGTATGAAGCGGCGACTTCCATTTTTTGCCAAGGTCATGAAGCTCAAATGGAACTCATCGAAAATAAATTAATCATTGGCGATGTGATGGGAAAAGTACCTCCTGAGATTCCAGTAATTCCATTGCAACAAGATTTTGATCAATGTGTAAAATCTGCTCGACTCACCAAAGAGCGAAATTCGACAGATGAAATTATTAAGGAATTGGACTTGCGGACGGAGAGTAATTTGCGAGCAAGTCATTTATTGCATCGCCTAGATTTATTAGGGATAAAATGGGGGCAAGCCAAAAAAGTTTCTAAATTCTCGAAGGGTCAATTCAAGGAAATTTGGAAATTGGTTTGGAAACCTGATTATGCTTTGAATATCATTAGTGCAGGTATGTGGGGAAATACTGTCTATGAAGCGAGCGTCAATTTTGTCAAAAAGAAAACAACGGAAATTGAAAACTTGCCAGAGCTGACGCAATTGGTGGAGACTTCTTTGAAAGCAGATTTGACGGATGCGATTCCAAACTTGGTGAAGCGATTACGGGATCTTTCTGCTTTGACAACTGATGTAGAAAAACTGATGATGGCGTTGCGACCGTTGATCTATGCGATTCGATACGGTAGTACTCGGAAGTTGGATGTCAGTAGTTTGGAACGAGTGATTAATGAAATGATTCCTCGGATTTGTGTATTATTGCCAAATGCTTGTGTTGGAGTGAATGAAGATTTTACCAAAGATTTATTTGAGAAAATACTAGATACGAATCATTCGATCAGTTTGATGGATGATGATGAACATCTGGAAAACTGGAATAAAACGCTCGATCAAATTACTCGATTACAAAATGTAAATACCTTGTTAAAAGGAGGTTGCTTACGCATGCTTTTTGACAAAAAAATAATTACTATTCCAGATGCGGCGAATGAAATGTATTTGATGCTTTCCGTTGGGAATGATACTACGAGTGCAGCGAATTGGTTAGAAGGATTTTTGCATGGAAGTGGATTGCTATTAATTCATAATATGGACTTATGGAATATCTTGGATAAGTGGATTGATGAAATGAACTTCTTGACTTTTCAAAATTTGATTCCATTATTGCGGAGAACTTTCTCAGAATTTTCTGCTCCCGAAAAAGAAAAAATGTTAGAGTTGGCTAAAAATGGTCAAATGAAATCTTCGAAGAACAAAAATGCAGATGAAGGTTTTGATAAAAAAAGAGGGGAGGGGGTTTTGGATACGGTGAGATTGCTGTTAGGAATGTAGCTGCTGACTTTAGTCGGCAGTCAAAAAAAAACTTCCAGATTTATAAAAATCTGGAAGTTTTAATTTTTTTAAAGAAAAGGATTATTCCTCTTCGTCATCATTACTTACATCAGGTAAATTATTGTATTCCTCCTCCTCATCATTACTTATATCAGGTAAATTATTGTATTCCTCTTCATCATTTGGAGTTAGCCAAAAATTATTCATCCCAATTCCGTTCACTATTTTGACGGTTTGTAAATTTAATAATTCAAGTAAGGCTAGGAAAGTGATAATCGCATGCATTCGATTTTTGCAATCTCCAAACAAACTTTCAAAACTTGTTTGCTCTCCTTTTTTTAAATTTTTTAAAATAAAGATTTGCTGACCTTGGATCGAATGACTGAAGTTATAAACTTGATGGACGACTTTCTTTTTTCGATCTTCCATCTTATTCAATACGCGCTGGAAGGTTTTCATCAAACTGTACAAAGACAATTGTTCCAATTCAATATCAACTAATGCGATATTTGCCAAGGATTTTAATTCTCTTTCTATATTTCCTCGTTCAAACTTTAGAGATCTTTCCTCTTCTCTAAATCGCATTTCTTTGAGTACACTTTTGTATCGTTTGTACTCCATCAATCGAGCAACTAATTCGTCTCGTGGATCGATTTCATTTCCTTCTTCGTCAATTTCTTTTCGAGGAATTAGCATCTTTGCCTTAATCCGCATTAAGGTAGCTGCCACTAAAATGAACTCACTTGCTAAGTCAATATTCAAGGCCTCCATTGCTTTGATATATTCCAGAAAGTCTTTGGTTACCGTCGAAATTGGAATATCATTGATGTCCAATTCGTCTCGCTCAATGAAGAAAAGGAGGAGGTCAAATGGACCAACAAATTGGGGAAGATTAATAGTATATGAATCTGCAGTCATGTTGCTCTGTTGTAGCTGCTGACTATAGTCAACAGAAAAAATACGTTTTTTATTTCTTTGCTGCTTGCTAACTAAAGTTAACAGCAACGATGGCGCAAAGATACGATTAAGAAGGGGAGTGAATAGTTAAAATAGATTCTTTTTACTAAGAAAAAAAAGAAATAAGTGTGGATAAAATGTTTAAAAGTCGAATAGATGTTAGGGTTTTTCCTATTTTGCAAAAAATAAAATAAAACGATTTTGGCAAAAGGAAAACTTTACTTAATTCCTACTCCGCTAGGTGAAAATGCGGTTCATACGATTCCTCCTTATGTCATTGAAAAACTCCATGATTTGGATTTTTTTATTGCTGAAAGAGCGAAAACGGCTCGTGCATTTATCAAAACGACGGAACCTAAAAAGGCCTTCGCGGAGCTCACTTTTTTTGAATTAAATAAAAGAACAACACCAGAGGAAATTACTACTTTTTTGCAACCTGCAGAAAAAGGAAATGATATGGGACTACTTTCAGAAGCCGGTTGTCCAGGAGTGGCTGATCCAGGTGCTGAAATAGTAAGAATGGCACATGAAAAAGGAATTGAGGTAGTCCCTTTGGTTGGACCATCTTCGATTTTATTGGCATTGATGGCATCGGGAATGAATGGTCAAGGTTTTAGTTTTCAAGGGTATTTATCAGCTAAAAAACCTGAGCTGGCAAAGGATTTAACACGTTTGGAACAACTTTCAAGAAAACATCGACAGACTCAAATTTTCATTGAAACACCTTATCGAAATATGGGGATGTTGGAAGAGGCATTTAAAGTATTATCACCTGAAACGCGGCTTTGCATAGCTGCAGATATTTCGTTGGAAACGGAGTTTGTTTTAACAAAAAAGATAAAGGATTGGCAGAGAACGAAATTGCCGAATCTGCATAAACGACCTGCAATATTTTTAATTCAAGGATAAAAAAGTAACCAACCTCTCACCTGACTCCTTTTTTACAAAATAAGTTTAATATTATTCTTTTGAATAACACAAAAGGGAAATTCCACGTTTTAGATTAACTTTGCGGAAAATTTGAATGTCTGAAGATAAAGGCATTGTAATTGCAAATATATATTTTAGAAAAAAGCCCTAATCCTCTAGGGAAATTCCAGGAACGATCTTAAAATTCTTTTAACGTGAAAAAAATATTATTTACACTTTCCTTCATTATTTGTGTCTTTTTTGCAAATGCTCAACAAGGTTGGGAATTGGGAGGATGGATTGGAGCATCTCATTATTATGGAGACTTGAATACTGAATTTAGAGTAGACAAACCAGGCTTAGCTGCGGGTTTAGTAGCGCGATATAATTTTAATACTCGGATTTGTTTAAAAATGTCTGCTAATTATGGCAAAATTGCAGCTGATGATGCTAATTCAAAAAATACATTTGAACAAGAAAGAAACTTGAATTTTCAATCGAGAATCTTTGATGGAGCGATGCAATTAGAATTTAATTTTTTGCCATATGTTCATGGGAGTAAAGATGAAAATTTTACCCCTTATCTTTTTGCAGGATTTAATGTTTTTAACTTTAATCCACAAACTGAGTACCTAGGAGAAATGGTTGATTTGCGTCCACTTGGAACAGAAGGACAATTTCGAGGAGAAGAATATTATGCTACGCAAGGAGGATTGGTTTATGGAATTGGATTGAAATATGATATCAATTATGAGTGGAGTTTTAATGTTGAATTTTCTGCTCGACGATTATTTACAGATTATTTAGATGATGTAAGTGGAGTGTATACTGATGTTGGAGATTTGGAGGCACTTCGAGGAGATGTAGCAGTAGCACTTGCTGATCGATCGATTGGCGATGTGAAAATTGGTCAAGAAGGCAGACAACGAGGTAATAGTAAAGCAAATGATTCTTATGTTTTATTTGGAGCAGGTATCGTTTATTATTTTGGATCGCTTCGATGTCCAACTGTTTCCGCAAAAAGATAATTTTTTGACAGTTAACCATTTGAGGTGAAATTCTTTTTTGAAAAAAGAAAAACCGCAACAAGATGATTCTTGTTGCGGTTTTTTAGGTAATACGATTCTTTGAATAGTTTACAACTCGAAGAGCCATATTATGTTACTCTAGCTCGATAACCATATCATCTTGTTCCAACATTGACTTTTGTTTGATATGAATTTTTCTCACTTTTCCTTTCATTGGAGAAGTGATTGTACTTTCCATCTTCATTGCCTCGATAATAAATAATGGAGTATTCAAGTCAACCTTTTGACCTTCCGTCACCAAAATTTTAGAAAGACTTCCTTGGAGTGGTGCTCCAATTTCATTTTCCTTTTCGGCTTTTGGATGAATGATCGTTTCAGATTTGACAGATTTATCTTTTACCAAAATCGTTCGAGTCTGACCATTGAGTCGGAAAGCAACTTCTCGCATTCCAGCTTCGTTGGGTTCACTTTTACTCAAAAATTGGACGAGTAAATTTTTACCAGATTCGATGCTGACGAGCGTTTCTTCATTAGGTTTTAAGCCATAGAAAAAGGCAAGGGTCGGTAAGTGTCGAACAGTTCCATACTCCAAGGAGAAAACATGATAATCTTCAAAAACCTTTGGGTAAAGTTGATAAGAAAGGAAATCTAGCTCGTTAACATATGCTCCAAATTTTGCTTGAAAGGCTGCATATTCTTTTTTGAAATTAACAGGTTTCAAATGCGCATTCGGTCGATTACGAAATGGTTTTTCATCTCGCAAAACAATCTTTTGGAATTTTTTTGGAAAACCACCTTTGGTTTGTCCAAGATCACCTCGCATCAAAGATTTTAAACTATCTGGAAATGCTAAACTTTCTCCTCGCTCTAGAATATCTTCCTTGGTCAACTTGTTGGCAGTCATAAACATGGCCATGTCTCCAACTACTTTTGAGGATGGGGTAACTTTTACGATATCACCTAACAAGTCATTTACAATTCTATAATTCTTTTTAATCGTTTCGAATTGATCTTCCAAACCAAGCCCACGAGCTTGTGGACGAAGATTAGAATATTGTCCACCTGGGATTTCATGTTCGTAAACATCTGCAGTTCCTCCTTTCAGCTCTGTTTCAAATGGATAATAGTATTCTCTAACGGCTTCCCAATAATCTGAATATTGTTGTAATGATTCTAGGTTAATTATATTTTGTCTTGGTTGTCCTTCGAGCATCGCAACGATAGAGTTAAAACTTGGTTGAGAAGTCAGACCTGCCATCGAACTTAATGCCACATCTACGATATCCACTTTCGATTCAATGGCTTTTAGGTAAGTAGTTGATTGAATCGAAGAGGTATCATGAGTGTGTAAATGAATTGGAATTTTGACCGCTTTTTTCAAACTTGTGATCAATAATTGAGCAGCATATGGTTTGAGTAAACCTGCCATATCTTTAATGCAAAGCATATGTGCGCCCGCCTCTTCCAATTTTTTTGCCAAATCAACATAATATTCTAAAGTGTATTTTGTTCGACTTGGATCGGTGATATCACCGGTGTAGCAAATACATGCTTCCGCCAAAGCATTCGTTTTTTCTCGAACTATTTTGATCGAAAATTTCATATTTTCCAACCAATTCAATGAATCAAAAATTCGGAAAACATCAATTCCAGTTTCTGCAGCTTTGATGATAAATTTTTCGATTAAGTTGTCTGGGTAAGCTTTGTAGCCAACTCCATTGGAACCTCGTAATAACATCTGCAGCAAAATATTTGGAACGGCTTCTCGAATTTTTGCCAATCGAACCCAAGGATCTTCTTTCAAAAATCGCATACAAACATCAAAGGTTGCACCTCCCCACACTTCCATACTGAAAACACTTTGTGCGTGATTACGAGCAAAACTCTCGGCAACATTCAACATGTCTTTAGTTCGAACACGTGTCGCTAAAAGTGATTGATGGGCATCTCTAAAAGTGGTGTCAGTAAATAAAATTTCTTTTCGATTTTTTACCCATTTGACAAACTTCTCTCGACCAATTTGCTCTAGTAAATCTTTGGTTCCTTTGGGGTAATCAATTGAGTCATTGAAAGTCGGAACGATAGGTATTCGGAAAGTCTTATTTGGGTCAACAAATTTTACATCTTGATTTCCGTTGACGATGACATCAGAAAGATAGCTTAACATTTTTGTTCCTCGATCCATGAATCGAGGGATATTCATCAACTCCGGATGATCAGTAATAAAGTTAACTCGCGCTTCTCCTTTTTGAAAAGTTTCGTTGCGTAAAAGATTTTGTAAAAAACCAATATTGGTATTTACTCCTCGAATTCTAAATTCGGCTAAAGCTCTTTGTAATCTTTCACAAACACCTTTGAGTGAACGTCCTTTGGCGGTAACTTTTACCAACATTGAATCAAAGAAAGGAGAAATTTTTGCCCCAGCATAAGCACTTCCTGCATCTAACCGAATCCCAAAACCACCTGCACTTCGATAAGCGACTAGTGTTCCATAATCAGGTTTGAAACCTTCGGCAGGATTCTCTGTAGTGACTCTACATTGAATGGCATAGCCGGTACATTTGACATCATCTTGATGAGTAATTTCAATCGTACGGTGAGAAAGAGGGTAGCCCATCGCGATAAAAATTTGCGAAGCGACTATATCAATTCCAGTTATTTCCTCCGTGATCGTGTGTTCCACTTGGATTCGTGGATTCACTTCGATAAAGTAAATATTTTCTTTCTTGTCTATTAAAAACTCAACCGTTCCTGCATTGGAGTAACCAACTTGGCGTGCAATTTTTAAAGCATACTCGTAGAGTTTATCTTTGGTGGTTTGTTTAAGGTCAACACAAGGAGCTACTTCAACTACTTTTTGAAAACGACGTTGGACAGAGCAATCACGTTCGTAAAGGTGGACAATATTTCCATATTGGTCTCCCAGAATTTGTACTTCAACATGTTTTGGATTTTCAACAAATTTTTCCAAAAAAATGGTGTCATCTCCGAAAGCAGTTTTCGCTTCGCCCTTAGCTTCATTGAATGCTTTTACTAATGCTTTAGCATTTCGAACTACTCGCATTCCACGACCACCACCACCTGCAGCTGCTTTTACCATGATCGGAAAACCAATTCTGTTGGCTTCTTCAAGGACAATATCTTCAGAGGTTAGATTTTTTTTACTGTCTTCAATTAAAGGTACATTGACTGCTTGGGCAATTTTTTTAGCGGCAACTTTGTCACCTAATTTATCCATTGCCTCAGGGGTTGGACCTATGAAAATAATTCCTTCCTCTCTACATCGTCGGGCGAATTGAACATTTTCAGATAAAAATCCGTAGCCAGGATGAATAGCATCCACATTATTTTTTTTAGCGACTTGGATGATTTTTTCGATATCTAAGTATGGTTTGAGTGGATCATCTTGTTCTCCAATTTGATATGCTTCATCAGCTTTATAACGATGCAAAGAGTAGCGATCTTCGTAGGTATAAATGGCGACTGTTCGTAATTTTAATTCAGAACCTGCTCGTAAAATTCGGATAGCAATTTCTCCTCGATTAGCAACTAGTAATTTTTTAAAACGAATATGTTGTTCTTTCATTTGTGGATGATATGTGATGATTAAATAGATAAACGAAATATGATAATCATAGATGATTTCTATTGAAAAAAAATTGAATTTCTTTTATTTGGTAGGAAATGTAAAATTAAAAATAAGTTTTACAAATGAATAAGATAAAGAATCGTAGTTCAAAATCAAATCTTTATATTCACTATTGTCAATTAATAAGAAAAGATAACATCTATTTAATTGGTTTGTTGATAATCTTAATTCTTTATTCAAAAAGTTGTAAAACTTTTTATGTTTGTTACTTACTTCTTCTTCTTAAGTCCAATTTATGTAATCAATTTTTTAACTATAAAAAACTCTTATACGATGGAAAACTTTTTTGACATGACTAAATTTTCAGAAATTGTAACTGAATATACACCTAGTGTAGTTGGTGCAATTTTAACCTTAATTATTGGATTTTGGATTATAGGAATGATTGTAAATGGCGTTCGTAATATGTTGGAAAAGCGGAATGTTGATGCGACGATTCGGCCTTTTTTGACTTCATTAGTTAGTGTGGCCTTGAAGGTTATGTTACTCTTAAGTGTAGCTGGAATGTTTGGAGTAGAGACAACTTCTTTTGTGGCAATTTTTGGAGCAATGGCATTTGCGATAGGGATAGCGCTTCAAGGAAGTCTTGGCCATTTTGCAAGTGGTGTTTTAATTTTAGTTTTTAAACCATATAAGGTTGGAGATTTGGTAGAAATTGGAGGAGGGAAAACAGGGACGGTAAAAGAAGTGCAAGTTTTTAATACAGTTTTAGCAACATTGGATAACAAACGAATTATTGTTCCGAATGGAGTGGTGACAAGTAATGTGATTACTAATATTTCTGGACAAGGAGAAATTGGAGTGGAGTTAACTTTTGGGATTGGCTACGGCGATGATATTGATAAAGCCAGACGTGTAATTTTGGAGGTAGGGAAAAGTTGTGAATGGATTTTAGATGAACCAAAGCAAGCAGTAGTGGTAGCTGAGTTAGGAGATAGCTCTGTGAATTTAGCTACGCGTCCATTTGTGAAAAGTGAACATTATTGGAATACATACTTTTATATGCAGGAGCATGTGAAAAAGGAATTTGATAAAGCAGGAATAGGAATACCATTTCCTCAGATGGATGTTCATATGATTCCACAAAACTAAGTTTAGGTTTTAGTATATTCTTTTTTACTAAAAATGGTTGATATCGTAGAACGGTATCAACCATTTTTTTTAACAGGGAATACTAATGCAAGTTTTTATAAAAGCAGGGCAATAAACGGTACTTTCGTTTTTTTTTAACTTAAATCATAAAATTAGATACTAATGGAAAAATATTTTGACTTTGGTAAGCTTACCGAACTGGTTACCACGTATACACCAAGAGTGATTGGTGCGATTCTAACTTTAATCATTGGATCTTGGATCATTGGAATGATTGTTAAAAGGGTGAACAAATTAATGACTAAGCGAAAAATAGATGTAACGATACAACCATTTATTTCTTCATTAATCGGAGTAGGATTAAAAATAATGTTGTTATTAAGTGTGGCTGGACAGGTAGGAATCGAAACGGCATCATTTATTGCTATTTTTGGGGCAATGGCATTTGCGATTGGTTTGGCACTTCAAGGAAGTTTAGGACATTTTGCTAGTGGAGTGTTGTTATTGATTTTTAAACCATATAAAGTTGGAGATGTAATTGATTTGGCGAGTGGGAAAAGAGGAACTGTTTTGGAAATTCAAATATTTAATACTATTCTGAAAACACCTGATAATAAGCGAATTATTGTTCCCAATGGATTGGTGACAAGTAATGTGATTACAAATATTACAGGACAAGAAATTATCGGGATAGATTTAACGTTTGGGATTGGATATGGTGATGATATAGATAAAGCGAAAGCTGTAATTTTAGAAGTAGGGAAAAGCTGTCCATTAATCTTAGATGATCCTAAACAATTAGTTTTCGTATCACAACTGGCTGATAGTTCAGTAAATTTATTCACTCGACCTTTTTGTAAAAGTGATGATTTTCGGGATGTTAATTTTTATATGATCGAAAATGTGAAGAAAGAATTTGATAAGGCAGGTATTGGAATCCCATATCCTCAGATGGATATACATATGATTCCCTATAAGGAAAACTAAATAGTAAAATATCTATTTATTTTTTCTGATATATCTTGCATGGTGGGATTCTATTACTTAAATTTGCGTCCTTTTTAGGTCCTATAGCTCAGTTGGTTAGAGCACCTGACTCATAATCAGGTGGTCCAAGGTTCAAGTCCTTGTGGGACCACACTTCAAAACCTAAACCCTTGTAAATCAATGATTTATGAGGGTTTTTGTTTTTTGGGTCTAGTAATGGGTCTAGCAAAATATCATTTTTGCTCCTTGTCTTTACAAGGCTTTACGCCGTTTATCCTATCTAAACAATTCCTTCAATTTTCTTTACAAATCCAAATTAGGAGTAATTTTGGAAATGTCAAATGATGCAAGAAAATATTTTGTTTTTATTCGTTTTTATTTTTTCAGTAAATCGTCCCTTTACATAGTTTAACATTTCATATAATAATTATGAGTTATGTTTTAAAATTATTTGTTTTAAATTGCGATTTAATTATTAAGTCATGCTTGCCTAGTCTCATACCAAATGAATTTTTCGTAAAATCTTAAACCATTAAATTTAAAAATTAAGAATCATGAAAAATTTAAAAAAAGACATTAAAGAAAGAAGAAAAGTTTTTGAAGATTTATTTAAAAAGATAGATCGAAATGATTGGATGGATTACTACCAGAATCAAAATTCCTTCGCTAGTTTGTACAATGATTCAGAAAATCCCCAAGCACTTGCTAATTATCTAAATGATTTTAGCAAGCAGTTAGTCAATGAAGTTTTATCAACTCTTACAGGGATAAGAGAAAACGAAGAGGCACAAAAAGAGTTTTTGATTTGGTTCTGTGGTCGAATCAGTTATGCATTTAAACAATGGTGCTCAAAATTAGAAACATCAGGAGAGAGAAAGGTTCAAGGTAAGATTGAAAGTATTATAGACTTTCAACGATGGTTAAAATATCATTTAGAATTAAAGGAGGAAAATATTAATGTGGAGGAAGAGAAAAAGAAGAATGTCATGTTTAACGATCCTCTAACTGTAAGTAATGATTTATCAATGTTAGTTACTTATTCTAGAATTTACAAAGATGAATTTGAGGAAGATGAATTTCTAAAAAAATGGTTAGAAATTTCAGAAGAAATACTAAAGATGTATAAAAACATTGAATTGCCTTATTTTGAATCATATCAGAATATAGAATATCATAAACAGGCAAATATCATACATCAAAAGGTTCATAATACCTTTCAAAGGTTTAAAGTTATATTAGATGATTTTTTTCTTGAAACAGTTGATCCTAATGAAATTATTTTGATGAAATCGTTTTGGAATGTAATTGAATCAATTTATGAAAACACGGAAAAGGAAGAAATTAATCCTGATGAATTTTTGGTCAATTATTTTTACAATAAGATTCAATATAATCCTGATGGAATAAATTCAGGAATGAGTGAATTCGATTTCGAGGAGGACAATTCTAAAGTGAATGCTCCATCTATTTCTCAAAAGCTTCTATTATCCAAACTTCTTGGTCTTGATGAAATATTTGCAGAGCAAGAGTTACATGAAAATAAACAAAAGAGTATTATGCTTGGATTTCTTTTTGGAGAATTACCTAGCTCTGTTGAAAAGAGGTTAACAGGATTTGAAAGTAGAATAAGAAGATCTAGTCCTCAAAATATAGAGGACATAAGAATTTTAGAGAAAACTTTTAAGAATGCTGGCTTAGGTGAGTTCTTCGAGAAAAGAAGAAATGATCTTGGGTTATTAATATTAAAAGAAGAAAAAATTTAAAAACTAATTCCCACCCCTAAAAAAAAAATGGGGTGGGATCACATCTTGCTCCCCATACATTTGCATTGTAATTTTTTTGCAACCCAAAAACCAATACAATGCAAAAACAAATTTTAATAACCATGTCAGTTGATCAATTCAAGAAAATTGTTGAAGAAACAATTGAATCGAAGATTGGATCAATTATCGAAAAAAATACTTTCGAGAAACTTCTTACGACAGAAGAAGTGACCCAACGCCTTGGAGTCACAAGGGTAACCCTGTATGCTTGGCGGAAGAAAGGATTAATCAAATCCTACAAAATTGAAAACCGAGTCTTCTTTAAGTGGTCCGAAATTATTAACAATTTAGAAGAAGAGAAATGATTCATACCTATACTACAGTACTGCATTCATTAGAGAACCATTTCGGGTTGACTGATAATGATTATTACGTCATGGATACCATTGATATATTATCACCAAATGAAAGGTGGAGAGATATACACAAAATTAAAAGACTATGAAAAAAATAAAACTAAAAATATTTCTTAACATTTTAAAAAACCAAACAAATGGAAACATTTAATGATTCAAATCCAACCACTAGGAAGGTAACTTTATCCTGTCGGGTACTACCTGAACAGAAATTACTAATTGCTGAAAGAGCAAATGTGATGGGCATGTCACTAGCTCAATATGTTGAAGCTAAAGTACTGCAAAAAGATAATCTTAAACTCGAAAAGACAATCCAGAATCAACAATATGAGATTGAAAGATTGAAAGTTGAAGCTGCAAAGTTAACAACAATCAACGCTGAGAAAGATGAATTACTAACTTATGTTAACAGTAAACTCAGTTCGCTTGACACAAAAAGAACAGCTAAGCAAAGTTCAAAAGGTTCTATAATAAGATTGATTTTTTCTAATGATGAAGAAAGAGACAAGTTTAAAAACAGAGTTGAATCATTAATGAAGAAATATGATATAAAAGGATTACGTACTGCACTTGTGATGTGTGTTGATTATGCCTTTGAGAATGATAACGCTATATTTTTTCTAGAGACAGTAAAGAGCTTTGCTAAAAAGAATTTTAAATAATTTTCTAATCCATAAAACCAAAATACCATGACACGTATTTATTTTTTTATTATCCTATTTGTATTTACTTTTTTAATTATTGGAATCGTAATTGAAGGACGAGCATTCGATAAATTGCAACAACGAAATTTCGAGTTGGAGCAATATTTCCAATCCCTTCAAAACGGACAAAGTTAAAATAGGATGCATTAAAACTGGAGATCGCTAATGTGCGGTCTCCTTTTTTAGTCTAAGCTAGACACATGTAAAGGTTTACTCCACATGTGTAAAGTCATACTCTATAAGGGATTTGCACCTGTAGATCAAAGATCTACATTATATTTAAGCGAAAATTCTATGATGATCTAAATCATCGGAATCAAAATGAAAAACCAACATAAATAGGTTAAATATGAAAAATGTTTTTTTTATATTTGAGAATCCTACCTTGAGAAAACTTAGACAATAAACTTTTTCTATCATTTTTAACAACGCCATGAATCAAAATCCAGAACAACTCGCCCGCGACAGAATCGACGAAATGCTCCGTGATGCAGGCTGGATCGTACAATCCAAAAACAAAGTTGACCTCTCCGCCAGCAAAGGTGTTGCAGTTCGAGAATACCAAACCGATGTCGGTCCCGCTGATTATGTCTTATTCGTAGATAGAAAACCCGTAGGCATCATCGAAGCCAAACGAGAAGAAGAAGGTCATCGCCTAACCATGGTCGAAGAACAATCCAAAGGCTACGCGACCGCACAATTAAAATACCTCAATAACGACCCTTTACCATTCGTCTACGAAAGCACAGGAATCATCACCCGCTTCCGAGACTTCCGTGATCCAAAACCACGAGGGCGAAACGTCTTTAGTTTTCACCAACCCAACACGCTAGCCAATTATTTAAAAAAAGGAAAAAGCCTACGTGCTAGATTACATGAGATTCCAAGTCTAGATGTTACAGGATTACGACCAGCGCAAATCGTTGCCGTCAATAATCTAGAAACTTCTTTTAAAAATAATCGCCCCAAAGCCTTAATACAAATGGCAACAGGTGCAGGGAAAACTTTTACCGCTGCCACGTTTGTCTATCGCTTACTCAAACATGCGGATGCCAAACGAATCCTTTTTCTAGTCGATACCAAAAACCTTGGCGAACAAGCAGAACAAGAGTTTATGACTTTCCAGCCAAATGACGATAACCGAAAATTTACCGAACTATATAATATTCAACGCTTATCCTCCAGCTATATCGCTTCTGATAGTCAAGTTTGTATTTCTACCATTCAACGATTGTATTCGATACTCAAAGGAGAAGAACTGGATGAAAATGAAGAACTCGTCAATCCTAACGAAAACAGTTGGCTACATAAACAGCGAAATAAAAAACAAGCCCTCCCAGTAGTATATACGCCCAAGGTTCCTATCGAACAATTTGACTTTATCGTCATTGATGAATGCCATCGCTCGATTTATAATTTGTGGAAACAGGTCTTGGATTATTTTGATGCCTTTCTCATTGGATTGACCGCTACACCTGACAAACGAACCTTTGGTTTTTTTAACGAAAACGTCGTGAGTCAATACACTTATGAAGAGTCGGTATTGGATGGAGTGAATGTACCTTATAATGTATATAATATTGAAACAGAGATTTCCAAAAATGGTGCAATAGTAGAATCAGGTTGGTATGTGGACAGACGAGACAAACTCACCCGAGCCAAACGATGGCAACAAGAAGATGAAGACACGAAGTATCAAAAAAATGATTTGGATAAAGCCGTCGTCAATACTAGCCAGATCCGAAACATCATCAAAGAATACCACCGAGCTTTACGGACTATAATTTTTCCAAAAAGAATAGACGCCAACGGAGATTACGAAGTACCGAAAACTTTAGTCTTTGCTAAGACCGATAGCCACGCCGATGATATTATCAAAATCATCCGTGAGGAATTTTCCGAAGGCGATGAATTTTGCAAAAAGGTAACTTATAAAGCAGACGAAGACCCCAAGTCAATACTCAATCGGTTTCGAAATTCCTATTATCCACGCATTGCCGTGACGGTCGATATGATTGCGACGGGAACAGATGTCAAGCCATTGGAAGTCTTGCTATTTATGCGTGATGTCAAAAGTATCAACTACTTTGAACAGATGAAAGGACGAGGCACTCGAACCATTCCCAATGATAAATTACTAGAAGTCTCGGCAACTGCCCAATGCAAAACCCACTTCGTGATCGTCGATGCCGTAGGTGCCACCAAATCCAAAAAAACAGATAGTCGTCCCTTGGAGCGAAAACCTTCTGTGCCCTTAAAAGATTTGTTGGGAGCGGTGACGATGGGCGTTGCAGAAGAAGATTTGTTTTTGTCATTGGCGAATCGCTTGATTCGATTGGACAAACAAATCACCGAAAAGGAACAAGAAAAATTACTGGAATTCTCTGGTGGAAAAAATCTAAAACAAATCACCAAAGAACTCCTCATGGCATTTGACCCTGACGAAATCGAAACCAAAGCGCAAACGATTTTGGAACAAACGCCCATCCAAGATAGAACGCCTGCTTTGGCGGAAGAAGCAACCCAACAAGCGCAAGAACAACTCATCCTCCAAGCTGTCAAGACCTTCAATGGCGAACTCAATAACTACCTCGACAACGTCCGCAAGCAACACGAACAAATCATCGACAGCGTCAATATTGATACCGTCACCAAATCAGAATGGGACAAGACTTCACTAGATAAGGCACAGGCGATTGTCAAAGATTTTACGGAGTATCTCGCCTTACACAAAGACGAAATACAAGCCCTGAGTATTTTCTATAATCAACCGTATCAGCGCAGAGACATCACCTTCAAAATGATAAAAGAAGTGATGGAAAAAATTAAAATGGAAAAGCCTACTTTAGCCCCCGCTTATGTGTGGGAGGCGTACGCTGCCATCGAGGAAGTGAACAACCAATCACCCAAAGACGAACTCACCGCTTTGGTCTCTTTGATTCGGAGAGCGTGCGGGATTGATACGCAACTAAAAGCGTATGATAAAACCATTGATGAAAATTTTCAAAAATGGATGTTTAAACAAAACGCTGGAAAACATAACCGCTTCTCGCCCGAACAAATGGACTGGCTACGAATGATA
>CAYGRM010000121.1:0-17040 GCA_964352225.1 uncultured Saprospiraceae bacterium
TTGTTCAGGAGTGCACTCCGCTTGTAATTCCAAATAATGTTGAACTAATAATTTTTCTCGATTAGCTTCTTTGATTCCAATTTGATCAGCAATCATATTCGCTTTTAAAGTGTCAGGCGATTCTGCAGAAACCGCATCTAACATTTCGTTTTTCAAAGTCCGAATAGCTTTTAATTCTTCCCTTGTTTTTTGAAAATGGGCATTTCGAAGTTCCTTAAATTTGACTACTTGATCATCCGTAAGGTTTAATTCTTTTTTTAAAAAATCATTTGGATTTGGTCTTTCTCCTCCTCCGTGTCGAGGCCTTAAAAAGAAAAGAACGGACAACATAATCAAGTTGAGCAAAACAAGTGCTCCGATAATCCATTTTGTATATTTATTATTTGTAATACTCATTGTGCTCACCTTTTAATCGTTAAAACTTAAATATTCTAAGTCTTCCATTTCACTTTCTGCCAATGCATATTCATCTGCGAATTGGTCAATGCTAGTTGCAGTAGTTTCAGTTGTATCGTCAAAATAACCTGATTGCATCAAAGCAAATCCATTGATAAAAAGAAGTCCAACCACCATTGCAAATTGCCAAATTGGAAAACGTGTGCGTATTGTTACAACATCACCTTCTGCTTCTTGGCGAAGCTTCTCTTGGAGTCGTGTGTAAAGAAATGGGTTGCCTTCGACTCTTTGAATTTGGTCGATGCTTTCCATTGTTTTTTGGACTTCTTGGTCGATATCTACCTTTTCGGTAGAAAGATTTATATTCTTATTTTTCATTTTTACGATTCTTCTTTTAGATGTTTTGGTTTGGGAAAACTTGCGGTTTTATTTTTTAGCGTAGCAGGATTCTCCCGAATCCTGTTTTTATACGGGACTTGGAAAGTCCCGCTACGTTTTATTTTTTTTATACAAATCTCCTAGCGTCTTTTGTAAATTCTTTTTGGCTCGAAACATTAATGACTCAACGGAGGACAAACTCGTTTCCATAATTGCGGTAATTTCTTGATAGCTTAATCCTTCTATTTTATGCAACGTAAATGCAACTCGCTGGTTTTCGGGTAGTTTTTCAATGGCTGCAAAAAGTTGTTTCGAGCGTTCTTTATTTTCCAATAAAACTCCTGGATGATCAAAATCAAATGCTTTAATTCGATCTGCATTTTCATGCATACCAATAAGTGCTTGGAAAAATGATTTTCGTTTCTCTCGTTTTTTTGCTCGAATGTGTTCTAAACATTTGGTGGTGGTTATTCTGTAAATCCACGTGGATAATTTTGAGTCGCCTCGAAAATTGTTGATACTTCGAAATACCTCGATGAATACATCTTGTACGATATCCTCTGCGTCGTGCCGATTGGGCACAAAACCTAAACTAGTGTTCAGTACTTTTTCTTGAAAAGTATCGACCAAGTTTTTGAAAGCAGTTTCGTTGCCTGCTTTTAGTTGTGGTATAATTTGAGTTTCGTCCAAGTTGTTTTTTTATGTACTCTTTGGATGATGTTTATTTTTAAAACTTGCGGGGTTTAATAGGAACACGGATTGGGCGGATTTAAGCGGATAAACACGGATCTCCTTAACTAATATCCGTGTTTATCCGCTTAAATCCGCCCAATCCGCGTTCCCATCTTCCGTTAGCAAAAGAAAAAATAATCCCTCCTCTTTTGTAATTTCTTTTTTTGGAAAAAATCTAAAATCTCTTTTTGTCCTTCAGGAGATGCGACAGAAACAATTATTTGTGGATTTTCCAAATCGTTTATTTTTTCAAAATGTTGGACGAGTTTATCGTAAATCATTTTTCCATTTTTCTTTTCATTATTGGAGAGCCAATAGAAGTTGACTTTTTGTTCGACTAATTTTTTAGCAAGTTGTTTTCCTTTTTTGCCTGCTCCCCAAATGACGAGTGGGCGATTTTCATCAAAATCTAGTTCTAAAAAGTAAGGCAATTTTAAATCGAAATAATGTTGGTTCGCATAATTTGGATCGGTGCGAGAAGTTCGGTTGGAATAGTCACGCCAATGATGAATGACATTTTGCGCAGCGATAACTTTTAAATTATTTTTATAAAAGCGAAAACACAAATCGTAATCTTCTGGATATTGCTGAATTTCGAATGCGCCACATTTCTCCAAATCATCACGATGACACATCCATGCGGGAGAAGGAATCACACATTCTTTATAAATGTCTTCATAATTTTTATTTTCCATGGAAAGCGCATTGAGCCATTCTTCGTATTTTTTGTAGCCATCGCCTAATTGGGTTTCGGAAAAATATTTTACCAAACCTGTGGCGACATGTCCTCGTCCATTTTTTTCTAAAAGTGATTTTAGCGAAGCTAGTTTATTTTTTTCCATCAAATCGTCAGCATCCATTCGTGTGATAAATTCGCCTTGACATTTTGAATAAGCTAGTTTTAAAGCAGGGATGATTCCTTTTCCTTCATTTTTAAAAACATGAACTTGTTCGGGCATTTTTTCGGAAAAAGAATTTAAAATTTCAAAACTGTTGTCGGTCGAGTGATCGTCGATTGCGATTAACTCCCAGTTAGTTTCAGTTTGATTTAGAATGCTTTCGAGGCAGGCTGATAAAAAACTTTCAGCATTTAAAACGGGAAGGAGGATGGAAATCTTTGGCATTTTAAACTTCGAAAAATTACTTAAATAAAGTTTAAAGGTGAGAAATTAAACGAAAGAATTATAATTTGTACGTTAATGAAAATAAAATTGTCCTCGGTAAAACTGAAGTACTTATGTCAGCAATAATTGATTGAGTGAACGTAGCTTGTCTTTTTATTTTAGTATTGAATAAGTTATTTACTTTTATCTCGAAACCAAAAGGTGCGTCCTCTTTTTGAAAAAACAAACTTGTATTAGCTATTCCATATCGAGAAGATGAACCAAAATCATTTTTAAAGAAAGTTCCTTGATAATCAAACTTAAATGTAAAACATTTGAAGAATAAATAATCTATAAAAACAAAAGGTTCGCTTCTTTTAAAAATTGACGTGTTTTCTCCGAGATGAAATTTTTGAAAGGTATGGTCAATGCCAATTTCAATATTTGGGTATTTTTTAAAATTTGTTTCCAAAGAGATTCCATTTGATAAATTCGTTTGTTTTGTTTTGAATTCTTGGAAATTAATGAGTTGGTCATATTTAGAAAAACGAATTTTAGACTTTAATTTAACATCAATTTTTTTGATACCTTTTCTAAAGTTCGCTTTCCAATTCCATTCCTCTAATGGAGTACTCACTAAACTTGGCGATGTTATCTGAAAAATACCTAGCATTATATTTTCATTTCTAATTCGTTTTGCTTTATGTATATATGCTAAAGATGTATTGAAGTCATAATTCGAGAACCAACTTGACTTTTTGTAGTGTAGAGAAGATTGATGAAAAAATTCATTTTCAAGTTGAGAATTCCCAATAAAAACTGCATTAAAATCTCTTAAATAAAGCCGATTAGAAAAAGCAGAAACATCCGCAAAATTTGTGGTGACTTGATAATTAACCTCTAGTTTTTCAGCTTTACTGAATTTAAATTCGGTTTTCCATTTTGGAATCAAAACAATTTTATTCTTTGTAAGAGTATTGTTTTGTTTGATTTTCCAAAAATAAAAATGAGGAGCAAGTTCAAGTTTAGTTGTACTAATTCCTCTTCTATTTTTATAACTTAAGTTTACAAAGAAATTATTTAATTGAAAATCTAAATCATTGCTAAACCCTTCATTTTGAAAATCAATGATATTTCCATTGGCTATTTTTTGAGTTTCATTGGTAAAATATTTTTGATGATAAATATTATTTCCGACTGAAAAATAAATATGATTTTTTCGATTTAGAATAAAATAATGTTTCCATAAACCATCTATTTGATGACGATTCACTTTTTTGTCTTGAAAAACATGATATGGAATGGAGTCTTGAAGTGGCAATAAAAAACTGATAATTTCACTATTGGTTAACCAACTTTTTTCTCCGTTTTCATTTTTGTAAAAATGATTTAAAACAAAAGAAGAGGAATATTTTTTTGATTTCTTTTGATGAAATTCAAAATTTTGTTGGAGTGTAGAGTTATTTAGATTTTGTTGAGTGTTAATGTAGCTTTGATTTTCAATAGTTGTGGAAAGATATTTATTGTCAAAATGGTTTATTAATTTTTTAAGAGAAAGGTTATACGAAACATCCATATTCCTTTTAGGAATATAATCCAATGAAAATTTTAGAATTCCCAAATTGGTTTTTAAATTATCATCTAGCGTTCGAGTTTCAAAAGTTGGAAGCGAATCATTCAAATATTGATTTTCCCGAATTTCACTTTGTACGGTATTGGTGTTGGAAAAAATAAAATAGCCACCCGTGTTTAATTTTGTGTTGATTCTTTTTTTTAATCTTAGTCCTATAAATCTGTTAATATTTTTTTTATCATCTTGATTTTCTAAAAATGGGAAAAACTCCTCAGTAGAATGCTTAAAAAAAGAAGTAGGATTTGATATTAACTTTCCCATTCCTCCATTGAAACTAACGAAGTCATTAATAGTAAAAGTTTTCTCCCCTACATTATTCAAATCACCAATGAAATTAAAATTAGATTTTGGAGAATAGTAAAATAAATTAGGGTGGATTAGATTTCTATTTTTAATTCCTCCACCTACATTAATATCTCCAAATACAAAATTCTTCTTGTCTTCTTTTAATGTGATATTCATTGCTAACTCCTCACTTCCTGATACTTCACTTAGAAATTCAACTTCATTATAATTATCAATAACTTCTACTGTATTGACAGCATCAGCAGGAATATTTTCAACAGCAAGCTTTGTTCCTCCGCTGAAAAACGTTTCTCCTTCTATCAAAATTTTATCTACCTTCTTACCATGAACTGTAATATTTCCTTTTCTATCTACTTCTACCCCAGGAAGTTTTTTTAATACCTCTTTGAGTTTTCGTTCTGAGCCATTGACGAAAACATCGGTTTGGTAAATAAGAGTATCATTTTTATAACTGATTGGAAGGTCAGAAATGATGACTATTTCTTGGAGTTCATTTTTAGCTGGTTTTAAGATGAAGTTTTTTTGAGAAATTTGGGAGGAAGCATCTAAAACGAAATTGATGGGTTGATAGCCTAAGTATCTAACTTCTATTATATATGTTTCATTGTTTAAGAGTTGAAGTTTGTACCTCCCTTTTTGGTCTGAGATAGAAAAAGATATATTAAGATTTGGATTATTAGGCTTGGCGATAATATTTGCATATTCGAGAATAATATTTTGGGAATCAGTAACAACTCCTTCGATTATCTTATCTTGAGCCACCAAAAAATGGCTTAAAATAAAAAAAAGAATACTGATGAAATATTTTAATTGAATCATATTCTTATTCCCTATCCTCGAGACTTATAAAACTCTTCTTTAGCCTTTTTCATAACCTCTTTGTATTCTTCAGGAGTCATCATCTTCCCTTTTTTAGGTTTCTTTATATTAATACTATTTTTAGTATTAAATGATATTTTTGTCAAGTAATAAGAAAAATTTTTACCATCTTTCAATTCGAGAATCAATCCTGGTAATCCACGGTATCCAATTGGACCGCTATTTACAGGTATTTCAGGAGCATACCAAGCTTCAACTATTTTGACTTTTGTTTCATTATTTTTTATATACTTTTTTGAATATACTGCCTTATAACATGTGTACTTCCCGATGGTCTTAATTTCATTTTTCAAGTCCCAATTATAGTCATTCGATTTTTTTTTGATAATCACTTTGGTACCATCCCGAAGTTCTTTTTTATGAAGAACTTGATTATTAATATTATTCACATAATATTTTCCAATAGTCTTGGCAAAAATTAATGTTAGATTGAACATGTTATTGTCGTCGGTTTCAAGAGCATCTTCGTAATAAAATAATGACTCATTTTTATTAAAAATTAATTTAAGTTCAATTTTATCTGTATTCTTAGATTGTTCTGTTATTTGTTTTAAAACACTATCAACGTTTTTATTTTTTTCTTTTCCAAAAGAAAAAATGCTCTCTACACTATAAGTGGCTTCTCCATTTAATTGCGCATAAGAATTATAGTTATTGGAAAAAATTATACACGCAATAATCCATAAGATTTTTTTTAATTGAGAGTTCATATCATTTTAATTTTAAGAACTAGTTTGAACATTATGCGAATCGCTTATTGAATTTTTCTAATATCAATTCTATGAGATTTAAGAATTTGATAAAGTATTTTCAAAAGGCGATTCGCATTTGTTTTCGGTATTAAATTAAATACATATATCTTACTTTAAAACCTCTAATTAGCAGGCAGCTGGAAAAAGTTGACAACATTTATCATAAACTATATTAGCAACCCATGAAGCAACACTCGCCATCGATCCAGGAGCAGGACTGTCACCTTCATCCATCTCTAAGATATGTGCTTCAACAGCCATAGCTAACTCTAGGCACGGAGAAGCAAATATTTCATCTTCATAAGTCATATTTGCAAGTGGTTCATTTGGTATTTTTTCTGATAAGCAGACCTCATCTATCTCTGGTAAAATGTAATCATTGGAATTAATTCCATATCCAAAAGAGGTAGAAATAAATGTTAGAGTGAAAGCTAAAATTAAATTTTTCATTTTTTGTAATTTTAAAAGTTAATTAAATTTTGAGGCTATTGTTACATCATTGTAGCAGTAGCCTTTATATATTGATGTGCACACAATACTAATAGAGGGTAACTGAAATAATCAATTACCAAACATGAAATCTAGATTATATAAAAACCTAGATCTATAAATTTTGATTAAAAAAAAATTACGGGTAGAGAAAAAGAGAAAAAGAGAAAAAGAGAAAAAGAGAAAAAGAGAAAAAGAGAAAAAGAGTTTCTTGTACCGTATTTTTTTGTTGTTGGCATCAAATCTATGGTAAATCTTTTAAATAACGAAATTTTTCACCATAAAAAGTACAAGTATCCTAAACGTTAACACCATTTGGAATTTTTATTGAAAAAAAGAAGTTTTCAATACCAAATTTTCTTTGGTTTAGAAGGCAAAAAAAGTATCTTTGCACCGATTTTGAGAACCCACTATAATTCAACCAATTTATAATATAATATTATGGCAAATATAGGTGAAGTTAGACAAGTAATTGGACCAGTTGTAGACGTAAGTTTTGCAGCAGAAGGATCTAAATTACCTGAAATTTTGAGTGCATTAGAAATCACTCGTCCCAATGGTGACATTATCGTACTTGAGGTACAGAAACACCTTGGAGAAAATTCTGTTAGAACCGTTTCGATGGAAGCGACTGATGGATTGACTAGAGGAACTAAAGTAGTTGATACTGGTCAGCCAATTGCAATGCCTATTGGTAATGCAATTAAAGGTCGATTATTTAATGTTGTAGGAGAGCCTATTGATGGTCTTCCTCCAGTATCAAAAGTAGGTGGTCGTCCAATTCACGCGAAACCTCCTCGTTACGAAGATCTTTCGACTTCTAAAGAAGTTTTGTACACAGGTATCAAAGTAATCGATTTGATTGAGCCTTATATGAAAGGTGGAAAAATTGGTTTGTTTGGTGGAGCCGGTGTAGGAAAAACAGTATTGATTCAGGAGTTGATTAATAATATTGCAAAAGGATACGATGGTATCTCTGTATTTGCAGGTGTAGGTGAGCGAACTCGTGAAGGAAATGATTTGATGAGAGAGATGTTGGAAGCGGGTATCATCAACTACGGTAAAAACTTCATGCACTCGATGGAAGAAGGTGGATGGGATTTGAGCCAAGTAGATGCTAAAGAATTAGAAAAATCGAAAGCAACATTCGTATTCGGTCAGATGAATGAGCCTCCTGGGGCACGTGCTCGAGTTGCTTTGTCAGGATTGACAATTGCTGAGTACTACCGTGATGGTGACTTGAGCGATCCACAAGGTGGAAAAGACATCTTGTTCTTTATTGATAACATTTTCCGATTTACGCAAGCGGGTTCTGAGGTATCAGCATTGCTTGGACGTATGCCTTCAGCAGTAGGTTACCAACCAACATTGGCAACTGAAATGGGTGTGATGCAGGAGCGAATTACTTCTACAAAAAGAGGTTCGATTACTTCTGTACAAGCGGTATATGTACCTGCGGATGATTTAACTGACCCTGCTCCAGCGACAACATTTGCTCACTTGGATGCAACGACAGTATTATCTCGTAAGATTGCTTCTTTGGGTATTTACCCAGCGGTAGATCCTTTGGATTCTACTTCAAGAATCTTGGATCCAGCAATTATTGGAGATGAGCATTATAATACTGCAGAGGCTGTAAAGCAGATTTTGCAACGATATAATGAGTTACAAGATATTATTGCAATTCTTGGTATGGAAGAGTTATCTGACGAAGATAAATTGGCAGTAAGCCGAGCTCGTCGTATCCAACGTTTCTTATCTCAGCCTTTCCACGTAGCAGAACAATTTACTGGACTTCAAGGAGTATTGGTTCCTATCGATGAGACGATTCGAGGATTCAATATGATTTTGGATGGAGAAATGGATCAATATCCAGAAGCTGCATTTAACTTGAAAGGTTCGATTGATGATGTAATCGAAGCTGGTAAGAAAATGTTGGCAGAAGCAACTGCTAAATTAGAAAAATAAATTATGAAGAGTAAATAAATTATTTGCTCTTCATTTCTAAAAATAAATAAGAATGAATATTGTAGTTCTTACACCAGATAAAGAAGTATTTCAAGGAGAGATCAAATCTGTGAAAGTTCCAGGTGTTGGTGGTCAATTTCAAATACTTCGAGGTCACGCCCCCCTCGTTTCAGCACTTAATAAAGGAGAAGTGAGCATTGAGAAAGCTGATGGTCAAAAAATGACTTTCGGAATCAATCAAGGATTTGTGGAAGTGTTGAGAGATGAAATTTCATTGTTAGTTACAGGGGTGGCTAAATAAAAATTTAAGTCATCTTGTAAGTAAAAGGGATGGGCAGTAATGCTTATCCCTTTTCTTCTTTGGGCGTGATTTTTTGCCGCTGACTTTTTATGACTTTATGTAAGACTTTTCGCTGACATAGAAGAAGTCTGTGTGAAGTCATAATAAAAGTCATAAAAAGTCAGCGGCAAAAAAATCATCCTCCTTTTATCCTCCTCACCAATTCCACCTTTTTATTATTAGAAACCATAATCTCTTTTCCATTTTCTAAAATAACTGTTCCTCCTTTTCCTTTCACGTATCGTTTCACATATTCCAAGTTAATGATGTGCGAACGATGCACTCGACAGAAACCAAAGTTATCTAAAGCTTTTTCATAAAACTTTAAATTCCTACAAATCAATGCTTTTTTCCCATTGGTAAAATAAAAACAGGTAAAATTATCTTGGGCTTCGCAAAACAAAACATCCGACATTCGGACCACCTCAAATCCTTCCATCAAGGGTAAAACTAATTTCCGATTTTGCGCATTGAGCGCAGCCATATTTTCTAATAAAATTTTAGCATGACTAAGTTGATCTTTTTGAGAAATGCGTTCCGCTACACTTTCTACCGCTTTTTCGAGCTCTTCGATGTCCACAGGTTTTAATAAATAATGGGCTGCGCTAAGGTTGAATGCTTGCACCGCATATTGACTAAAAGCGGTGATAAAGATTATTTCAAAGTCTACTTCTCCAAATTGTTCGAGCAAATCGAAAGCATTGCCCCGAGGCATTTCGATATCGAGAAAAACAAGTTGTGGTTGATGTTTGAGAATGGCAGCTTTGGCTTCTTGGATATTAGCGCACTCGGCTAATGATGAAACTTGAGGGCAATATTTCACTAAATAATTATGTAAGGTTTCTCGACTGTCTTGCTCGTCATCGACGATAATTGCGGTTATTTTTTGCATAAAATACTTGAATTATTTAGGGATTTTTATTTGTACTAATGTTCCTGAATCTTCTTTCGTATCATCAAGGTCACTCACTTGGATTTCATAATTTTTCCCATAAATTTCATTAATCAATGCAACACGTTTTGACACATTCTGCAATCCTGTACTTTTATATTTTTTCTGATTGGCGGTCTTGAGTTCTTCTGACTTTCTTCGACCAATTCCATCATCTTGAATTTTTATTAATAAGGCATTTTCTATTTCATTGATAGAAATTTTTAAATGTCCCTTCCCTTCCTTGTAACGTAATCCATGCCATACCGCATTTTCAATAAATGGTTGAATCAACATTGGCGGCACTTCTAAATCATAGGTATTGATTTCTGTATTTTTTTCAAAAGTATATTCAAATTTATCTCGAAAACGGAAATGCTCTAATTTCAAATACAACTCATTCAACTCAATCTCTTCTTCAAATGAGATGAAATCTCGCTGTGAATAATCCAATACTTTGCGCATCAATCTTGAAAATTCAGAAAGAAATTTATTCGCCGCTTTTTCATCATTTTTTGCAATAAAATTATTGACGGAATTGAGTGCATTAAAAATAAAATGTGGATTCATTTGAGTCCGCAAAGATTTGACGAGCAGCATTTGATTCGCTTTTCGTTTTTCTTTTACATTTTTATTTAAGAAATAAAAGAAGACCAATGAGGCTAAAAGCAACAGTCCAAGAAATCCAGAAATGACTTTTTGGGTCTTTAATTGCGATCCTAATAATTCACTTTCTTTTTCTTCGATGTCAAAATCTTTTCGGACGATATCAATTTGTTGTTGCCCTTTGACGATATCGATTTGGGTCTTTAATTCATTTTGCAAATCGATAATTGCTTCTTCTTTTGCGCTCGTATATTTTTCCAAATCCAATAAAGCTTCATCTAATTTCCCTTTCTTTCGATTGAGTTCTGCGGATTTTTTATAGACATCTGCCACGGAAGCTGCATCTGTATTTTTGTCAATTACATCTTTAGAAATTTTGATAAATTTTTCTGCCTCGATTAGATTTTTCTCTTTTTCATAAAGTGAGGCTAGTTGCAAGTTTTCTCGAATTTGTAAATCACTTGGGACAGATACCTTTTCTTTTTTTTGCTTAGAATAATTAAATTTTCCATTTGGATTTCCTACCTCTTCATTTGGATTTCCATAATTCAAATTCGAAGAAGTTGCTATCTTTTGTTGAATACTATTGTTAGCATTAAAAATCATTTCATCCTTAGCCTGTTGAACCGATTCCACATCTTCTTTTTTTAATTCTTTATTCTTTGGCAGAGAATTGACTGACCTTTCGAGTGATTGGTAGGCATTGGAATAATCATTTTGTTGATTATAACCTTGCGAGCGTTTTGCTTCAATTCGAGATTGACCAAGGCTATCCAATTCATAAGTTGACTCAATAATATTAAGCTGGGATAAACTTTTATCTACATTTCCTCGGAGTAATTCTACATCGGCAAGGCCTTCTTCGCAAAGTTGTTTTTGTGTTTGATCCGAAGTCTTTTTTGAGCAGCGCAGAAAATAATCTTCTGCCTTTTGAGCATCTTTCTTTTTCAAATACAATTTTCCCATTCGATAATATAAATTGCATTCGGGTTCATCATTACCTTTCGAATTTTGCCAAATTCCAATTGCCTGCTGATACCTTTGCAATGCTAGATCATACTGATTGATATTTTCATAAATCTCTCCTAACAATGTATAAGCATTTGCCTCTGTGACAAACACCTCCCGCCTCTTGCGCTTTTTCTTTTTATTAAAATTCCTCAAAACTTGTTCGACCAATTCAATTGCCTCCGCAGGTTTTTCCTTTTGGATGGCTCTCGCCTCTTCCAAAAGTTCTGTGTCAGATTGCACTCGTTTTGTTTTAGAGTATTTTTCTTTTTGCCCAAAAACACTCCCAGAAAATGCCATCAAAACCACCAATAAAATGTGAATCTTTAATTTCATATGCCTAAATATACAACTCTTTTTTTTTATGATTTTTTAAAAACCTGTCTGCCGACTAGGCAGAAAACGCAAAAACACCGCGTTTACCAAGTCAAACGACTTGCTCGCCAAGTGAAGTGTTAGACCTACCAATTGTAGATTTTATTTACTGTTTTTTTGATGGAGATTTGGACTATTCTAAAATGATTTAATAATCTACAAATAAAAAATTATGAAAAATCGAAACCTCTTTGCTATCGTTGCTGCAGGATTTCTTGCCCTAAGTTGTAATTATCTAATTACTGAAAAATGGGAAACACAAATTTCCAACTTTATAAATACGGCTCATTTTTCAGCCGCCGCTACAACTCCAACTCATAAAAAGAATACGATCCAAGTTGCCCTACTTTTAGATACGAGTGGATCGATGAGTGGTTTGATTGAGCAAGCTAAATCTCAGCTTTGGCAAATATTAAATACGCTCGCCAATACTGAAAAAGAAAATGAAGAAACAAAACTAGAAATTGCACTCTATCAATATGGAAGTCCAACGTATGGAAAACGTTCCAATCAAATTCGTCAGCTGAGTGGATTTACAACTGACATGGATTTTATTTCGAAAAAATTATTTGCCTTGGGAACTGCAGGTGGGGAAGAATATTGTGGGGAAGTAATTGTGACTTCGATCAATGAATTAGAATGGGGAAAAGATGATAGTAACTTTAAAATGATTTACATCGCAGGAAACGAGCCATTCACACAAGGTCCAATTAACTATGCTCAGGCTTGTCAGTTAGCGAAAAAACAAGACATTACCGTTAACACTATTTTCTGTGGAAGCTTCCAAGAAGGGGTGCAAACGATGTGGAAACAAGGTGCACAATTGGCTGACGGTGAGTACATGAATATAGATCATAACCAAACGACTGTTTACATCGAAACTCCTTATGATAAAAAAATTAATGAGTTGAATCAAAAACTAAACGAGACTTATATTCCATATGGAGATACTGGAAAAATGAAGAAAGAGAATCAATCTAAGCAAGATGCAAACGCTTTTGGTTACAGTTCAGCAAATGCTGCAGAGCGAGCTTATTTTAAAAGTTCCAAAAAATATAAAGCGGAGAGTTGGGATCTAGTGGACGCCTATGAGAAAGATAAAAAGGTCGTTGAAAAGATAAAAATGGAAACCTTGAGTGATTCTTTACAATCTTTATCTGTGAAAGAATTGGAAGTGAAAATTAAAACTATTTCGGTGCAACGAGCGAATATTCAAAATGAAATTCAACAGTTGAATTCTCAACGATTGATTCACATTGAGAATAACTCGAAGGAAAGTGCAGAAGGAAATAATCTAAAAAAATCAATTGAAAATTCTGTGCAGAAGCAAGCGAAAAAGAAAGGTTTTAAAGTCAAAAATTAATCATGCAGATTATCACAGACTAGCTTCGAGCTAGCCTGTGATTTTTTTTTATAAAAATTAAAACCACGAGGTGTTAAAACCATAGGCTGGCTGGAAGCCAGTCTATGGTTACACTTACCAGCCCGATTGAAATAGTCTCTTCGCTCCTCGCAATCCACATTTTTGATACTGATTATAAGCGCTTCCTGCGGCATGATGAATGGCCTCTTCATCTTTTAAATTTGCCCAAGCATCAAATACATTTTCCAAAACATAGGCTTCTGGTGCAAGGAGATTTTTAGTATTCAACAATGGATAAGCATTTACTTGCTGATAGTATTCTTTGAAATAATCAAATGAGACACAAGCAACTGCCACGGCATCTTTGGCAAACGTGTGCATATTGTTAGGGAGCTCAATACTCGTATCCATCAATCCATTGTGTCCATTAAAAACGATTAAATCTGCATTGCCCTCTATCCCTATTTTTTTACCCAAAAAATCAAACTCACCTTGGTTTTCATTAGACAACGCAGCAAAATAATCTGTCAAACATGCTGCCATTCGATCTCCTCGATAAGCATCTGCAACAAAATAAACTTGTGTTCCATTTTTATATTTTTTGAAAAAAATGACTCGCTCTAAAATATTATGACTCAAGTCTTTTTTGGACCTGTCTGTCGAAAGGCTAGAAAAAAGAAGTTTCCAATCTTTCTGTTTTTTAAAATGAGTTTTCACTCCATAGAGTGCTCCCCAATATAAATTAGTGCGCAAATTTAATCCATCGCCAAGAGATTTACTGACTGGTACAATACCTTGATTTTCATTATCGCAAAGTGGAATGAAAGCATGGATGACAAGGGGTTCTTCATCCGTTATTTTTTGTTGGAGTCGTTTGACAATTTCAGTTCGATCTATTGGGTAAATACTATTCTTGACTTCTTCTTTTACGAAAATGGCTTCTTGGGTAGCAACCTGTTTCTCTTTTTGCGAAGCTGAATTAGATGTACAACTAAGTAGAGCAAAAATCATAACAATGGAAATACATTTTACTGATTTGAGATTTATTTTCATTTTTTTATTTACCTAACGGATTTTTTAGAAAAAGTAAAACTTTCGAAAATAAAAAAATCCGTGCTCCCGAAACCTCGGAAACACGGACACCTTATTTCTAATCAAAAAAAATATTTTAAGCTCTTGCTAAGAGGACAATATTTTTAGTAAATACTTTTCCTCCTTGTGTAATCGTAATGGCAATCACTCCTGGAGTTCCATCACTAATATTCAAATCTCGATTATAGTTTCCATCAAAAGTATTTAAAGTTTCTTGGAAAAGCACTCTACCTTGAATATCTATAATTCTAACATTCGTAGGTAATGCTTCCGCTTGGAAATTTAATTTCAAATCTCCGTAAGTTGGATTTGGATATGCTTCCAAACCTTCTACTTTTAATGTATTATCTGTAGGTTGAATGATTTGAGGAGTTTCCACAACTGGTGGAGTTTCTTCGATAGTTTCTTTTACGGTTGGCTTAGGACAATCTTTGAAATAAGCTACTTCATCGAACTCTTGCCCACCTCGAGTGTAAGTAATTAAGAACCGATCGCCCGGATTATGTTTATTTCGCTCTCGCAATAATTCTTTGTGCGAGTGAACTGGGATGCCGTCCAAAGCTGTGATATAATCTCCTCGCTCCAAGTTGGCTTCACTTGCTGGAGTTTTATCAATTACACCGGTAACTTTTACTCCTTTTGAGTTGTAAGAAGTTCCACTATAAACTCCAATAAAAACTTTACAAGGATCACGCTCTACTTTTGTTCTTTGAGTATTGTATGAATAAACGTGATGATTATTTCTTTCCTTGCGTCCTAGAACGACTTGCATTTGGGCAGGAGAATCATTTCTAGTATATGCAACATTAATAGCATCACCTACTTGGTGATTTTTTAATTCGCTTCGCAAATCTGAAACCGAGTTTATCGCATTTCCATTAATTGAAGTGATAATATCACCTCTTTGTAAACCTGCTTTTTTCGCGGCACTATTTTGAACTGTTCCGTCCAAGACGATTCCATTCCCATTTGGATTTTCACTTGAGTAAACTCCTAAAAATGGTTTTGAATGTTTTTTTCTAGCATACATAAAATCTTCAATCATATCTTTTTCATCATCTTGCACATCGAATTCGATTAAGATATTATCGAGGTCATCAAAGTTTTTGACTACTTTTTCTTCTCCATTATTTTTTTGAATAATTAGGAAGGTGTTGTTGTTAGTTTCACTTTGGGCATTTAGGTTAGTTCCCATAAATAAAACTAAGGCGAGAGTTAATAATGTGAAATGTTGGAATGTCTTCATAATTTAGTGATTTTAATATGTGATAAAATAGTGTCAGCTTTGGGTATGCATGAAAACAAAAGTATTAAGCAATGAAGTGTTCAATACTTTTATCTTTTACAAAAAGACATACTGACAAATGAATTGTTGCTTGTTCCGGTCTTGAAGTACCAACTTTAACACTTTAATTTTACCTAGGGTACTACAAAAATAATGTGGTATTAAGAAAAAGCCACATTTTATTTGATGTGAAATGTACGTAGAATTATCCAGAATGGTTTTCCAAGAATGAAAAATGCTAATCTTTAGCAAAATTCATTCTTGGAGTTTCATCCTTCTTTTGAGTTGACGAGTTGAAAAAAGGATTTGTTACAAATTAGTTAGAGTCATCAGAAATAGAAACAGAGACGCTTCTATTATTTCTTCCATCAGTAGAAATTTCAATTTTAAAATTGTTCCCTAAACTTTTTCCAGACTCTTTCTCATATAATTTTTTATACTTTTCCAAAACAGCATTAGACTGCTTCTCGTCATTAATTCTTAATCGATTCTCTCTCATCGAAAATTCATAACTATCATCACTCTTGATGTGACCATCCTTTTTCAGTTGCGCCTCAAATGCTTTTATCCATTGTGATCTTTCTGCCGATCTAGCACGTCTTAGTTCGCTTTGTTGTTCTCTCATCATTTCTTGATGTTCTCGTTGCTGTTGACGCATTTCCTTCATTCGTTCTCTTTGTTCCTCTTGAGCTGCTCTCATTGATTCTCTAGCCTCCTTCATTTTCATTTGAGCCTCTTCCATTTGTTCTTTGTGTCTTTCTCTATTGAGCGCATGCATTTCCTCCATTTCTTTTCTCATGGCTGCTCTTGATTCTTGCATTTCTTTTTTTAAAGTTTCCATTTCTAGCTCTAAATCTTTCTTTTCTTTTTCAGATAATTCGCTCCAACTTTTTCTTTCTCCATCAATATAAATGGAACCAGAAGGAATAGTATCGAAATCAAAATGGAAATCATTAAAATCGCTAAATGCTAATTCTGGCATCTCTGGAAGTTCTGGAAAATCAGGTATTACTGCGAACTCTGGAAGCTCTGGAAATACAAAATCATTTTCTCCAGATCCATAGTCAAAACGATCAGCAGTCACCGTCATTGCAAGTCCATCAATAACTACCCCGCCATCACTTATCTCAATCGTTTGGCCGTCACTTATGACCACAGGTGCAGAACCTACACCGTAAGCTTTCCCATCAACCTTAATGCTTCCTCCTTTAATCACAACTGGGGCTTCTGCACCGTCTGATTTTATGATGTATACCAAGTTTCCATTTTCGTCTTCTGACCTAGTTACAATGCGAGTTCCCTCACCATCAATAGTTGAAGTTGAATAAGAATGTGGCGCATGAGGTCGAGGTGGTCTTGGAGGAAGAGGAATTTCTTCCACTAATTCATCAATATATTCTTGAT
>CAYGRM010000122.1:0-16931 GCA_964352225.1 uncultured Saprospiraceae bacterium
GTTATGATATTGTAAGAATATTATTTGCAAGAAAAATGAAAAACAACTTAAAAAGAATCAATAAATATGCCGTTGTTTAATTTTCAAAAAATAATGGTTATAACCTTAAGGGCTCAAGAAGATTTCATTTAGTTATTAGGCTTACAATTTATTGAAGCACCATTTTGGAAATAATTTAATAACCGATAACCTAATAACTATTTATCCATGACCAAATGAATTCATTTAGAACCAGCTTAAGATATGAGGGAAAAAAATTACCAAAGACGATAAACAATATATTATGTGCTCATACTTAAACAAAAGAAGGTTTAAGAGGTTAATCTTTGGGAAGTTTGAGTTAACTTCAATTTTTTTAAAAAAGTAAATAACAGAAAAATGGATAAGAATAGCATTCATCAATTTAAAGTAAAAGATGCCTTGGGCAAAGAAGTATCGTTGGCTGATTATAAAGGAAAGGCATTATTAATCGTAAATACAGCTTCTCAATGTGGTTTTACCCCACAATTAGATGATATGGAAAAATTATATGAAGAGTTTAAGGAGGAAGGATTTGAGGTTTTGGCATTTCCTTCTAATGATTTTGCAGGTCAAGAACCTTTGGATGGAGAAGCGATTCAGCAATTTTGTATGACAAAATACAATGCACAGTATCCTATTTTCGAAAAGACGGTGGTCACAGGAAAAGATGCGAGTCCTCTATTTAAATTTCTTTCTGACAAAAAGTTAAATGGAAAAGTATCTTCTAAACCGAAATGGAATTTTCACAAATACCTTGTAGATAAAGATGGTAAGGTTGTGGATTATTACTATTCAATCACTAATCCTACATCTTCAAAAATAAAAAGATCAATAAAAAATATACTAGCGGATTAGTTGCTGTAAGCAGAAAAGAGCTGTTAATTCGAAGGAATTAACAGCTCTTTATTTGAATCCATAGAAAAAAGAAAAGCTTAGATTTGTTCCAAATTATTAAACTTAAAAAATGAAATTAGATATTCTAGCTATTGGTGTTCATCCTGATGATGTAGAACTAGGTTGTGCGGGAACTCTTCTCAAGCATGTTGCGATGGGTAAGAAAGTTGGAATCTTAGATTTGACGAGAGGCGAGTTGGGTACTCGAGGATCTGCCCCGCTAAGAATAAAAGAGGCAGAAGCTGCAAAGAAAATGATGGGGGCACTAGTCCGTGATAATTTAAAAATGGAAGATGGTTTTTTTCAACACACAGAAGAAAACTTAAAGAAGATAGCAACGATCATTCGAAAATACCAACCAGAAATAGTTTTAGCTAATGCCATATCTGATCGGCATCCTGATCATGCTAGAGCTGCTAAATTGACTTCCGATGCTTGTTTTATTGCTGGACTCTCCAAAGTAAAAACTTACGATAAAAAGAAATCGCAAGAACGTTGGCGACCAAAAGCAGTATATCACTATATCCAAGATTATACACTTCAACCTGATTTTGTAGTAGACATTTCACCTTATATGGATAAAAAAATAGATTTAGTTCTATGTTTTGAATCTCAATTTTTTAACCCAAATTCTAATGAATTAGACTCGCCAATTTCTAATAAAGGTTTTTTGGACTCTGTAAAAGCAAAGAGTAGTGTGTACGGAAGAATAATTGGAGTAGATTTTGCAGAAGGTTATAATGTAGCGCGACCAATAGGAGTTGCAGATTTATTTGATATAATCTAGATACCCCTCATAAAATGTTTAAAATTTTATCTAGAAAAAAAAGTTGGCATATTTTTAGCAACTACATTAGAAAACAATACCACCCACCATATTTTATCTCCCTGTTTTTAGTTTTTTCCTCCTAATATTTATTGAAAATTTTTCCCCCGATTTAAGATACCTCATTTGGAATTTCCAAATGACCTTTATTAATCTATTGTTAACCATGAAAAATTTTTCAAGATGACTAGCTTAAAATCAATCATGGAACGTCGGACTATGCAGGTCCTAGATGTTCGTGACATGAAAAGCCTTAAAGGAGGCGTAAAAACTGTTCTCGACCGTTTACCTGATACTGGTAACGGAGATGGAGGGGGAATTCCTCCAGGAGGGTACTAAAAAATATTCTTTAATATTAAATGCCACCTTACATGTAAGGTGGCATTTTCTTTGTAATAGAGTAAGAAAATTTATCTACCGAATACCAAATATCATATGATACTGTCCCGAAAATATCTTTTTTTAATTCTGCTTAGTATTCTATGTATATCGAATATATCCGCCATTAACTTGGATAGTTTAGCGGTAGCATTGGAAACTAGAATTAACAGCAATAATGTTCAAGAAAAGTTAGATGCTTATTTTCAATTAGGCAAGGCTAATCTAGATATGAAGGAGACAGAAAAAGCCTATGAATATTTAATGATTGCTGAATCACTTGCCAAAGAAACTGAAGACCAAAAGATTCAAAATGAAATACAATACCAAATTGGAAAATGTTTAATTGCATCTCATAAATATGAGGAATCCATTGTAGTTCTCACCAAATTAATTCAAAAGATTAGCTCGGAAGGCGGACAACCGCTTGGCGATGCTTGTTACCAATTAGCTAGAGGATATCAAGTGATAGGTAATAATGAGTTAGCTTTTGAGTATCATTTTAAAGCTTTACAAATAAGAGAGGAATTACAAGATCAAAAAGGGATCGCGTTTTCGTATTATAAAATTGGAGGTATTCATTTCTTTCAAGGTAATTATCATAAGGCAATAGAATATTATGAAAAATGTCTTGAACTATCTGAACGTATACATCAAGATGTCATGGAACTGTCTAGCTATGGAGCTCTCGGTGCAGCTTATTCTAGGATGAATCAACGAGAATTATCACTAGAGTATAACCTTAAAGCCTACGAACGCTCGATGGCAATAGTTGGACAACCACAACTATCTTACATTACATTTAATTTAGGTGATAATTATCAAACCCTTGGGGATTATGATAAAGCGCTAGAATATTTTATTCAATCTCATGAAAAAAATATTGAAAATAATGATCAATGGGGACAAATTAGTAGCACCAAGAAAATAGGTGAAATTTATATCACTAAAGGAAATCAAAAGAAAGGATTAGAATATCTTCGAGAAAGTTTGATACTTGCTCAAAACTTAGGAGCTCGACCTATCATGCTAGATGTCTATAAATCTTTAGCTCAAAACTTGGACAATATTGGAGAGTATCAAGAAGCTAATAAATACTATCGAAACTACTCTGCTCTTAAAGATTCGCTACGAAATGAAGCTACCCTGCAAAAAATGTCTGATACTAAAATGCAGTATGAGATCACAAAAAAGGAGAAAGACATATTAAGAAGAGATGCTGAATTACAAAATACTTATCGAAATTTTTTGATTGTAGGTTTACTTGCCTTAATTGTAATTCTTTGGCAAGTACATTCTAAATACAAAACTCAAACGGAACACAATAAAACTCAAACAGAAAAAAATTATCAAATTCAGCAGCAAAATGCTGAATTAGAAAAAGCCCATCTCAAACAAATTGAAACCAACCAACTATTACAGGAACAAAATGAGCAAAGTCTCATTCAAAATAAAAAATTGGAGCGCAAAAACGATGAACTCCAACGTTTCGCCTATATTGCTTCTCACGATTTAAAAGAACCACTCCGAAATATTGGATCATTTGCCACTTTACTTAAGCGAAGATTTAAAGGACAATTAGGGGAAGACGCAGATGAATATATTGATTTTATTACTACCAATGTTAGTCGAATGTACGATTTGTTACATGAGGTATTGATGTATTCTAAATTGGAGAATGAAGAAATTTATGAAGAACCGGTTGACCTTAATGAAGTTGTGGAAACTGTAATAGCAACTTTGAAAGGAAAAATAATGGAGCATAACGTTGATATTTCGGTGACTGATTTGCCAGAAGTCAAAGGGCATAAATCTCATTTGAATCAACTTTTCCAAAACCTAATCAGCAATAGTATCAAATATACTAATCAAGAAAATCCTAAAGTTGAAATTGGAGTCAAAAAAAATTATCAAGGGAATAGATTAGTATACTATGTAAAAGATAATGGAATAGGAATCGATATGGAATTTAAGGATCGAGTATTTGAGATATTCAAAAGGTTACATGGAAAAGACGAATATGAAGGGACAGGTGTCGGGTTGGCTATTTGTAAAAAAATTGTAAATCAAAATAATGGAGATATTTGGGTGGAATCAGAATTAGGAAAGGGAGCTACCTTTTATTTTACTCTTAATATTGAAACCAGTAGGTTGCCTTCAATCCAAGAAGTAAAATCTCCAGCACAGGTTCAAAGTTTTGGACTTGAGATGAATTAGTATCAATTATTGAACTGTTGCCATTTTCCTTCTTTTTGATCTACTGCTTGGACTTCTCCTAAGCGAAACCTAACTGGAATACTAGATTTAAGTTCAATTTTTTCTTCTATTCTACAAAAAAATGCTAGCTCTTGGTTAGCATTTTTTTTTATAAAAATATTGGAGGTACTTGTCGGAACATTTTTAGCCAAGAAGTATTTTTTTAAATCTTCAGGTATTTGAGATGGCTTATTTTCTGTGAAAAAGACTTTTAGGTTTTCATTTTTATTTCCCCAATTCAATTGACTTTCTTTTTCCATTGCTAGGGTTTGTACTTGTAATCCAACTTGTGATAACAATACATTTGCAAAACTTAGAAAGAAGAGCGTATAAAATATATTTTTCATTTTAACCTTTGATTTCTGACTTTTTTGAAAATTACGACTCACTCGCTTGTTCTTTAAATACGGTTCGCCGTGTCCCATCGTACATCTCGAATTTAACGTATTTACAGTTCAAAGGCCCATTCATTAATTGGATTTTTTTGGAAGGCCGAAGACCTATATGCTTTAATGCTTCCATATTAGAAGAGATCACCCATACTTCCCAACCTTTGAAGTTTTGCTTAAATTGATCTCCCATCATCTTATATAATTCGTTGATGTTTTTGATGGCTAATCGTTCATTGTAAGGAGGGTTTAAAATCATAATTCCTTTTTCAGAAGTGGGTTCTAATTTTTCGAAAGTAGTCCGTTTTACTTCAATAGTATCGTCCAAATCTGCTTTCAGGATATTGACTCTCGCCACACTTATCGCCTTAAAATCTCGATCATGACCAGAAATTTTATAATCAAATGGAATAATTTTAGCCTTCGCTTCAGCTCTCACTTCTTGCCACAAATCATTATCAAAATCTTTCCAAGTTTGAAAACCAAAACTAGTTCTATTCCATTGTGAAGGCATATTTCTAGCAATTAAACCAGCTTCGATAGGCAGAGTTCCTGAACCACACATTCCATCCATAAAATCAGAATTTTTGTCCCAACCAGTCAGTAAAATCATTCCCGCTGCTAAAACTTCATTCATTGGAGCACCCATTCTTTCTACTCGGTATCCTCGTTTGAATAATGGATCGCCAGAGCTATCCAAAGAAACAATGACTTCATCAATTTGAATATGAATACTAATTCGAATGGTAGGAGAGATTACATTTACATTAGGACGCCGCCCCGTATTATCTCTAAATTGATCAACGATAGCATCCTTTGCTTTGAGCGAAATATATTTGGAGTGCGTAAAATATTCTCCAAAAGTGGTTGCATCAACTGCCAGCGTATCATTGTTAGCCATATATTTTGACCAGTCTAATTCCTTGATTTTTTCATAAAATTCATTTTCATCGCGTGCTTGAAATGAATAGATTGGTTTTAAAATTCGAATGGAAGTTCTTAATTCTAAATTAGTCCGATAAAGTGTTTTTAGATCACCTTCAAAGCTGACTGCTCGCTTAAGCAATTGGATATTTTGACCACCAAGGTTTTCAATTTCTTTTGCTAAAATTTCTTCTAATCCGGTAACTGTCTTTGAAAGTAATTTCATTTTCTAGGTTTGATGAGCCGAAACTCGAGTTTTTATTTTTGGAAAATTTAGTCAAGTGCACATTTTCCAGCTTGAAATATAAGATAAGTAGTAATGGTTCCTTTGATGGTAAAAAACAAAATCCCCGCCCAACCAATTCGCTTGAGCCACTCTCGTGTGGATTCGTTTTCCTGTTTTTTACTCATTTAAAAATGTATTAACGGTTAAGTCATTTCCTTTCAGGAGAAACGACTCACCTAATCGGACTACGTTTGAATTACCCCAACATTAAACTTCTCAACCGGAGCATTATTGGCAGCTTCGATTCCCATCGAGATTACTTTTCTAGTTTCCAAAGGATTGATAATCGCATCTACCCACAATCTTGCCGCTGCGTAGTAAGGTGTGGTTTGTTCGTCGTAGCGATTTTTTATTTTTTCAAAAAGCGCTTTTTCATCTTCTGAAGAAGGAGCTTCACCTTTTGCCTTTTTCGAAGCAACTTGAATTTGAGTTAAGACTTTAGCAGCTTGGGAGCCACCCATCACCGCAATTTTTGCTGTTGGCCAAGCTACAATTAATCTAGGATCATAAGCCTTTCCGCACATAGCATAATTTCCAGCTCCATAGGAATTTCCCATCACGATACTGAACTTTGGCACAGTACTATTGGAAACTGCACTCACCATTTTTGCTCCATCTTTAATAATACCACCATGCTCACTTCTCGTTCCAACCATAAATCCGGTAACGTCATGAAGGAAAACTAATGGAATTTTTTTCTGATTACAATTCATAATGAATCGTGAAGCTTTGTCTGCTGAGTCAGAGTAAATTACTCCTCCAAACTGCATTTCTCCTTTTTCGGTTTTTACCACTTTCCGATTATTGGCAACGATACCGACAGCCCAGCCATCGATGCGAGCATAGCAACAAGTGATCGTTTTTCCATATCCACTTTTGTATTCTGTGAATTTTGATTCATCCACAATTCGCTTGATGATATCCTTAGTCTCGTATGGTTTAGCAGGATCATCTGGAAAGATGCTTAATATTTCTTCAGGTGATTCTTCGGGTAATTTAGGATCTACTCGATCAAAACCTGCATGATCAAATTTTCCAAATTTGTCTACCAAGTCTCGAATTGTTTCCAAACAAGTTTTATCATCAGGCATTATATAGTCAGTAACTCCAGAGATATCGCTTTGGGTTTTTGCACCACCTAATGTTTCTTGATCGACATCTTCTCCGATGGCAGCTTTTACCAAGTAAGGACCCGCCAAAAAGATAGAACCCGTTCCTTCCACAATCAAAGCTTCATCTGACATGATTGGCAAATAAGCACCTCCAGCTACGCAACTTCCCATGATGGCCGCAATTTGAGGAATACCCATTGAAGACATTCTGGCATTATTTCGAAACATCCGACCGAAGTGTTCTTTGTCTGGAAAAATTTCATCTTGCATGGGCAAAAAGACACCTGCAGAATCCACGAGATAAATAGTAGGGAGTCGATTTTCGATAGCGATTTCTTGAGCACGTAAATTCTTTTTTCCAGTTATTGGAAACCAAGCACCTGCTTTTACTGTCGCATCATTTGCCACTATCATACATTGTCGCCCCTTCACATATCCAATGCCAGTCACAACTCCTCCCGCAGGACAACCTCCATATTCTTTATACATCTCATAACCAGCAAAAGCACCTATTTCTAAAAAATTACTGTCTTCATCAATCAAATGTTCGATTCTTTCGCGGGCGGTTAATTTTCCTTTTTCATGTTGTTTGGCAATTCTTTTTTCTCCGCCACCTTGGTGGATTTTTGCCAAACGACTATTCACTTTGGAGATCAACATTTTATAGGCATCTTCATTTTGCCTTTTTTCCAACTCTTTTTTGGATGTCATACGTTCAATTTTTTTCTATTAATGATTCTGCTCAGGATATGTTTAAAATTCATTTTTGGAGTAATAGGATAAAATTTAGAGGTTCCCTTGATACTACATCTGAAATACAGAATTTGTTTATAAACTTACATTGGTATAATAAGCGAAAGTACAAAAAAGCAAGGGAATAATTAGGGCAAAACTGGCTCGTTTTTCGCAATAATCTGGGGTAATTATTATTCACGATGAAAAACGTACAAAAACTGAAACACCTTATCTTATTATTATTTTTATTAGGAAAACTTTTTGGTTTTGCAAATAACTCAGAAGTAGATAGTTGTCTTGCCTCACTTCAATCTTATCCTCAAGCTCAGTTCGATAAATCCTATGCAAAGTTGATTTTTAAAACTGGAAATGCTTATTTCCACCAAGAGAACTATAATAGTTCAGTTGATTATTATGATCAATCTTTGAAGGTTGCCAACGCAATTGGATTTGACAGTTTAAGTTTTCAAAGTTTATTGAATTTAGGAAAATCCTTTTTTTGGCAATCTGAATATGATAGCTCTTTGGTTTATTTTCATCAAGCTTGGAATTATGATCCATCTTCTTATACCATGACCAGAGAAGATTCTACTAGTTTGTATCATGGGTTTAGCAATTCTTATTATTATCTGGGACAGATTGAAAAATCATATCAGTATCAGATGAAAGTTCTAGAGATGAACAGAGGGAAAGGGGACATAAAGGCTATAGCAGATAGCTATTATTCTCTCGCAGAATTAGATAGAGAGCAAAAACAATTCGAAAAAGCAAAAAGTAAAGTTATCCAAGCTCTTGATATTTATCTTTCGCTCGACAAGTCAGAAGATATAGCCTATTGTTATGATTTACTAAGCAATCTTTATTTTGAGTTGAATGATTTAAATAAATCACTTAACTATTTGAACTTAGCTTGTGGCGCTGAATATGGACTTAAATCTCAATATCACGAGGGATTCTGTGCTCAAAGCTTCGGGTTAATTTATATGAAGTTAAATGATTATAATTTGGCTTTGGAGTATTTAGAAACTGCCTTGAAGATTCGATTGGATTCAAAGCAAAGAGAAGAAGTTATTCAAACCAAAATTGAAATAGCAGAATTAAAAATGCGAATGGGTAAATGTGCTCAAGCGAAGAAAATACTAAATCAATGTTTGGAAAGCCCAATAACTAATAAAATAACTCCCTTACGCCAAAGCATTTATCAGAAAACTTATGAAGTGAATTTTAGTTGTGGAGATTATAAAGTTGCGTATGATTTTCAGAAAAAATATTATCAATTGAGAGATTCAATTGAAGGGGGAATAGCTGAAAAAGAACTGGCAAGTTTAAGCTCAATTTTTGAATTAGATCAGAAAAAACAAGAACTCGAATTACTTAAAAAGGATAGGGAGTTGGCTAATTTATATTATGGTTTTATCTCCATTGTTTTTGTTGTGTTGATAGTAATTGTTATGATTGGTAGTTGGTTTTATAAAAAACAATATTATTATAATTTTAAATTAAGAGAACAAAAGAATCAAATAGCCACTCAAAATAAAGCTTTGAATAATTCCAATGAAAAGCTAAAATCCGCAAATGTAGAACTTGAAAATTTTGCTTATATAGCTTCTCATGATTTGAAAGCTCCATTGCGAACGGTGATGAGTTATACCGGTTTGATAGAGAAACGATATAAAAAAGTACTAGACGAAAATGGAGTAGAATTTTTAAGTTTAATAACAGAAGGGGTAAATCACATGCATCAATTGTTGGATGATGTCCTGTCTTACTCTAACGTAGAAAAAGAAGAAGAAAATTTTATTCCAATTGATTTAAATGAATTGTTGGATAAAGTTTTGCAAACCTTACAAGTTAATATCCAAGAACAAAATGCAATGATTAAATATGAAAAACTTCCTACCGTATTAGGCAATCAAATTCAGATCTTCCAAGTTTTTCAAAACATAATTTCTAACGCAATTAAATTTATTCCTGATGGAGTACAACCATTTATTAGAATTTCTATTTCAGAAAAAGATGGTAACTCCTGCATTGCAATTCGGGATAACGGAATCGGAATTGAGAAAAAATATCAGGACAGAATATTTTCTTTATTCAAGCGATTGCATAGCACTCAAGAATATAAAGGAACAGGTTTGGGACTTTCGATTTGCAAAAAAATAGTAGAGCGGCACGGTGGCGAAATCTGGATGGAGTCAGATGGAAGGTCTGGAACTACTTTTTATTTTACTTTGCAGCCTGTTGAGATTGAAGCTGATATTTCTAAGGAAATACTAGTTTGATTTTTAAATAACCAATAGCCAACCTTTGGGAAAATATTTTAAAGTTGACTATTGGTTATTTAATTTAGAACTCCGTCAATACGCTCAAAACCCAACCAACTCGTCCTTCTGATTCCACTTTAAACCAAAAGGAATCGTCAAATTTTTCCACATAATCTCCAATGTCATCCCCCACGATTTTACAAGTTTTACCTTTAGTTAAAGTGTAAATGACAGCGCTATTTAAAAGCGGTTGTTCCCGAATATTTACCTGATCAGTTTCTTCCACATTGTCTCCACCAATGGCTAAATATTCAAATAATTCATATTGGATTTTTAGTCTTGAAAGTGTTTTCTTTCCACCTGAATTAGAACGAATAAAAAAGTATTCTTCAAATTTTCCAATCGAAAGTTCAGATTCAAATTTAACTCGAACCCAACCTGTTTTTCCAGGTTCTACCGTTGGCGAAAAACTAAATACTTCAGCATGTTCGCTTTTGGCAAAAGCATCTTCAATTTCTAAAGTGGCATTTCCCTCATTGACAAACTCAAAAAAGTGAGTGTATTCTTCTCCAAAAATTGCTTCTCCTAGATCAATCTGATGGTTTTTGAAAACCAGCTTAGAAATCATTTCTTCTTCTCCATTGGATTCACTTCTAGGAGTGTAATTCATAGCAAATTGATTGGCCGCAAAAGTGATATTGGAAAGAAGGATGATGATGAAAAAAGATAATGCTCTCATGATGTAATTTTTTAGATATTAAAAATATTTTTCGTTTTTACAGTCGCAAGATGCAGGTGTTTTTCTCCTAAAAAAATGAAGGATGTGTAATCGAAGAGCATGGACTAATATTCGTTATGATCTTGCTATTATTTGATTTTTAATACTTTACTTCCATTTGAGTAGCCAATCTAAAATTGAGCATAAAAATTGCATTGACAAACAGGTTAGACCTTTCCCTTTACCCTCCATAAAGTTTTTATTTTATACAACTACCTGAAAATCAGATATTTATAATGATGAATAACGCCATCTTTATTGGGCTTTTTACACTCTTGATCGTGTTGACTACACATCTTTACATGGTTCATGACAAAAAGATATTTAGTCGTATTCATACTATTGTACTTTTATTGTGTGCGGGATTAGTACTTACCGAAATGTCGATTTTTAATGCTCGACATCTTTATGATGTCGAAATTTTTAATATCCAAAGAAGTTGGTTGATAAGTTTTGTAGTACTCTTGGAGTGTATTTGTGTGGTCTATTATACTCGTCCATTTAAAAAATTTCCTACCGAAAAACTATTGAATAAAGGATTCACGATTGGTTTAGTTTTATCCTGCTTAATCATACTTTTTTTAAGTCATGATTCCATTACGATTTTGCCAGAAAGGGTAGATGGAAAGTGGAAATATGTTTTGGATCAAGATAGCTTTTATGTTCAATTAAAAATGGCTTGGTTTCTATCGGTTATCCTCATCATAAGTTTTTGCTTTTATTTTTATCGAAAAACAAAATTAGAGCATGAAAGAAAATGGAAGTTAGGATTATTAGTTGCTTTTATATTTATTCCAATTTTGATTTTCTTTAAATTTTTAATAATTCCAAGTAATAATAATCCGTCCAATTTTGAAATATCCCCATTTATAGTTTTGTTAATTGGAGTATTATCTTGGGTTTATTCCAACTACAAATTATTTGAATTAAATCCTCACGATGCGCTTGACGATATTTTATCCTCGGTTTCAAATTTGGTAATTATTACTGATGTGAATTTTATTATAAAGCATAAAAATGATTTAGCAAAAGAAGTTTTATTTCCACAAAGTCAAGATGTCAATATTGATATGATTGAAATTCTTGAAAATTCAAGAGGACTAAATTTAGAAGAATTTCAAAAAAAAATAACTCAATTAGAGTATGATGAAAAGTTAGAAAGTTATTTTGATTTAGTTACTAATGGAGAAGAGAAAAATTATTTTTTAGTGGCTTCTAAAGTAATCAGAAAACAAAATCATACGGGATATTCTTTTGTTGCGATGGATATTACTTTTATGGTGGACAAAGAAAATCAATTGAAAAAATACAATGATGAATTGGAAAATAAGAATCAGGAGCTTGAGCGATTTGCGTACATCGCTTCTCATGATTTGAAAACTCCGTTGAGAAATGTAACTAGTTTTCTTTCGTTGCTTAAAAGGAAATTAAAAGATAATACTGATACTGATATTAATGATTATATCAACATTGCCCAATCGAATGCACAAAGTATGTATAATTTGATCGAAGAAATTTTGGAATATTCATTAGTGAAATCGGAAGAGGTAAGATTGGGAACAGTAGATATGAACCAAGTTATGTTTTTGATTGAAAAAAATCTAACGCATTATTTGGATGAAAAACATGCGTTTATCAAATGTGGAAAATTACCAATCATAGAAGCCAATGAACATCAGATGGTTCAGCTTTTTCAAAATCTAATTGAGAACGGTTTGAAATATAATCACTCTGATGAACCCAAAGTTACGATTTCAGTTTTTGAAGAAAATGAATATTTGGTTTTCAAAGTGGAAGACAATGGAATTGGAATTAATCCAGAATACCATAAAACTATTTTTGAAATATTTAAACGATTACATAATCAATCTGAGTACCAAGGCTCAGGAGTAGGGTTAGCGATTTGTAATAAAATTGTTTCGAACCATGGAGGATATATAGAATTAATTTCGGTGGAAAATGTGGGATCGATATTTATGGTTCATTTGAAAGTGAAAGTTTTGGAAATGGAAAATGTGGTATTATTGGAGGAGATTGGTTAAATAAAAAAGTCCTTCCAGATTTTTAAAAATCTGAAAGGACGCTAATTCTAGTTTAATAAAACAATTTTAAAATCTATTGTTCTACTTTAAAGGCATAATAATACTCCCCTGGGAAATTTTCATAAAATCCTTCGAGCATTACAGTTCCTTTCGTATTTTTAAATTCAGTAATTATTTCATCAACTGAATCTACTCTTTTATCATTTACTTTAGTGATGATGTAGCCCGGATCCATTTGAGTTTTTTCAATGGCACTTCCGCGCAAAATACTTACTACATAAACACCTGATCCGATTTTTAACTTCTTCCTTTCTCGGTCGGTCATTTCTCTTAATTCAAATCCAAGTCGCATCAATAAATCATCATCTCGAGCTCCGATTAGTGAAGTAGTATTACTTTTATTCTTTAAGGTTACTTCTGCTTTCCGTTTTTTTCCACTTCGGATATATTCAATCGTAATTGTATTTCCGGGTCTAAAACGAGCCACTTGTTCTTGCAATTCTGGAACAGAATTGATATCATTTCCATTGATACCAACGATGACGTCTTTAGCTTCGAGTCCAGCGTCTTCAGCAGCACTATTTCCATTTACTCTCGAAATGTATGCTCCATTTAGAGAAGCTAGCCCTAGACTCTCGGCAGTTTCTTCCGTAATTTCTTCAGGGAAAATTCCTAAAAATCCACGCTGTACTACTCCAAAATCTTTTAAATCACGAATGATTTTTTGAGCTAAGTTTACTGGAATGGCAAAAGAATACCCTTCATATTTTCCAGATCGAGTGATAATGGCAGTATTTATTCCAACTAATTCACCATTGGTATTAACCAAGGCGCCTCCGCTATTACCGGGGTTGACAGCTGCATCAGTTTGGATAAAAGATTCGATAGAATAATCATCTTCAAGGATATTGATATTTCGGCCTTTGGCGCTGATGATTCCCGCAGTAACGGTACTTTCGATGTTATAAGGATTTCCAACTGCTATCACCCATTCGCCTTCTAAAAGTGAATCGGAATTTCCCATTTGTAAAAAAGGAAAGTTTCGTTCATCAGTTATTTTAAGCAAAGCTAAATCCGTGGAAGGATCGGTACCGATAACTTTTGCATCCATTTTTCTTTTATCAAACAAAGTGATTTCTAAATCATCACTATCTTCGACTACGTGATTGTTAGTTACAATATATCCATCAGGCGAAATTATTACTCCCGAACCAGTTGAACCTCCATAGCCACCCCACAGATCAAAATCATTTTCGGTAGTAGCTCGAATATTAACTACCGCTGGGGTAACTGCTCCTGCAGCCGATGTGAAGTCAGTAGGAGAGGAAGAAAGGAATTGCCGTTTGGCAATGTCAGAAAAAAGACGATCAGTATAGTTCGTATATTTGGCAGGAGATGATTCCCGAATAATGACTTGTTGTGGAGTATCGAAATACTTGTAAATCATCACGGTGAAGAAAGAACTTACCACGGAAACTATTATTATTATAAATCCAGTTCTTTTCATATTATTTATTAAAATGTAATGTTGGGAAAAATTTAAATGTTCAATATAAAACAAGATATGAATGAAATCTTAAATATTCAACTAAGAATCTATGATTGAGTGACTTAAGTTAAATAACTTTGTTGGATAAAAGTAATTGAGTTAATTTAACTGATTATGACCTCAAAAGTTCACTTTTTTTAAAATCTTAATTAAACAATAGAATGAGCAACAATAAAAACAAAAAGCCTCATTTCCTCGATGAATACGATGATGGAGAATATCTCGGAAACATTTGGGGATGGAAATTTTCCTTTATTTCATTAGCTGTAATCATTATTCTTTCTATTTATGTGATCTATAGCTACGCTACGCAAGAGGTTCCAATTGAACCTACTCACCAAGAGCCGATCCAAAAAAATGACTAATTGATTCATGTTTTATGATGTGACGTAACCTCAAATATGCGTCATACGTGGTGTCAATGTATGTCAAACTTTAACATTTAAACACCTATGTTATGAAAAAAATGCATATATTTGATGTAATTGAACATATATCAAAGACAGAACAAAGTAATTTTTTAAGAAAATTTTATCCCATGAAGAAATCGATACTCTCCATCGCGATGGCAATTATGCTTGTTCCGCAAATTCTTATTTCTCAAGATTCAATGGATATTATTAATGATGTTTTACATGATTATGTTACTGAAGTTAGCAATGCTAATATTCAAACGAGTAAAGGTGATCCAAAATTAAGCACACTTAAGACATTTGAATTATTAGACCAAGAAAGCTCCAACAATATTAAAGTAGTTGCTTCCTTTTTAGAAAAAGAAATTTTTGTTTTGCGTATTTATAATGAGGAAGGAATGAGCCTTTACGAAGAATCTTTCCAAACTGATGAATTGAACCTTGCGATGGGATTTTCAAATCTTCCAAAAGGAAAATATTTTATTAGTTTAAAGACGAGCGAAGGAGAGTTGATCAAAGAATTAAAATAGTAAATAAGAACTCGTTGAGTTCTTCAAAATAAATTAAATCGGTCAAGAGGAATGATTCTTCTTGACCGATTTTTTATTTAAAAGGAGAATAGATTTTTCTTTTTCATGGATTAAAAAAGTATATTTATTAAGTAAAAAATTATTTAAAAATATAAAACCATGATCATAAAAAAAAATTACCTTACCCTAGTGGTGGGATTATTCCTTCTTCCCACAATTTTAGGTTCTCAAACCGTTTCTATTTCTGGACAAATTACAAGACACAATGGAGATCCTGTGCCGGACATTGAGGTGAGCTGTGATGGAATAGTAAATACTGATGTCGATGGTAATTTTGAGTTTACAGATGTGCCTCTGAATTCGTCTTGTAATGTGAGTGGAGGAGGTGTATTTGATAAATTTGAAGAGGTGACTATCTTGGATGCGCTGGTGGTATCACAGTATGTTTTACAAACTAATAATAGTATAAATGGATATCAATTATTGGCTTGTGATGTGAATTACACTCAATCGATAACTTCACTTGATATGGTTAAAGTAATACAGTTAGCCTTGCGGAAGGATGTTACAATTAATGATCATTGGGTTTGTTTAGATGCAAATCAAGTTTTTGCTAGTCCGTTTATATCTGCCCCTACTACGATCAATGTCAATGCTACCGACACAATTACCGACATTGATTTTATTGCTATCAAAAGAGGCGATCCAGCCATTAGTTCTGATTATGTGCCTGCGCCGGCAGAGGCACCTTCGCCTATATTTTTTATTTCAAATGAAACTTTTCAAGCAGGAGATGAGGTGGAATTTGAAGTGACGGTGGAAGACTTTTCTAATATTATTGGTTTTCAACAAACCTTTAAATGGGACGCAAATGTATTATCATTTGAATCCGTAGAGGGGTTCTCAGAGGTCAATTTTGAATGGAATGGTGACCTTGTAGATCAAGGATTACTTCCGACTTTGTCTACCCGTAATGATGCTCCAATTCAAAATGGGGAAGCGGTGATGAAGTTAAACTTTACCGCTTTGGCTAATATTTCAAACCCAATCGAAGTAGTGTCTTTTTCAGATGATATTATTCAAAAGCAAGTAGTTTGGCAAAACCCTGCAGATTTTGAATTATTCATTGTGGATGGAGAATACAAAAATGGGGAAGCGACAACAAGAGTTGCTAATACTCCTGTTGGACTTGAATCTTTCCAAATTTCCCCAAATCCAGTCGAAGAAAGTTTTAATGTAAAAGCATTGTTACAAAACGCTGAAGACTTTGAAATTTCGATTGTGAATATTCTAGGTCAAAATGTTTTTTCGAGAAATTTTGATCAAAAAGAATTGTTGCTAGAAATTGATTGTAATGAATTTTCTGCAGGAACTTATTTCTTAAGTTTAATAACTGCGGATGGAATTCATACTGAATCATTTATAAAAAATTAGAATATTTAATAAATCAGAAGTCACTTTTTGTAAATTAAAAATGCAAAAAGTGACTTCTATTTCCTACCTTTGGATTACTGTTTTTTATAATTTATATACT
>CAYGRM010000123.1:0-3217 GCA_964352225.1 uncultured Saprospiraceae bacterium
ATTAATCCTTCTAATTGTTTTTCAGCACTTTTTGATAAAATACTTTCCTCAATTTGTTTTTTTAATAAATCTATTTCAGATTTATTTTTCTTTTTTTCTAGGTCGCTGAGCCAGTTATTTAATTCTTTTTTGGCAGTCATAATCTTGAATTATTTAATTCTCTTTTATATCTAATTTTTTCCTCAATTGGTTTAATTCATCAAGGATGTCATTTATATGATTTTCATATTCTTTATTACTTAAGCTTAGTTGATTTTTAATTTTACGATAGGTATCTAAAATAGTCAAGTAATGTTCATATTTTTATTGAAGAAGTTTCTTTTCTTTTTCAGTCATAGTATGTTTGGTTATTTCCGTTTTACCAAAAATACTATCAAAAAAGAGTCAAAATAAATATTGTTCTTTCATATAAATTACCTTTATTAATTTAACAAAAAATCCCCGTTCGACTATTGTGGAGCGAGGATTTTTTTGAAGGTTAATCTTTAGCAAGATCAGCTTTTATTTTTAGAGCCATTTCTTTTAATTCTTCTAGTTGTTTTGAAATACGTTCTAATCCTTCCTCACTTAATTGTTCAGGATCGAAACCATCTCGAATGGCTTTGAGATTTTCATTTACAGATTTGACAACTTTATGTACATCAATTTCAGAATGTGCCTTATTCATAATTATTTCCTTTTAAAATTTTTTCGCTCTTTTTCAAGATAAATAATTTCATCTAAAATAGTATCTACGAAATCACTTACACCAACTCTGCCAAGTACCTCTTCAAAATGATTTTTATATTTTGTGATTAGAGATAATTGTTGTTTCAATATTTCTAATCTGTTTTCTATTTCTTGTTCGCTCACTTTTAGTATGTTTGGTTGTTTCCGTTTTACCAAAAATACAAGCAAAAAAGAATCAAATCAAATATTGTTCTTACACATACAAATTACAAAAATTAATAAAGGAAAACCAATTATTCTAATTCCTTTAACGAATCCAAAATTCGTTGTTGTTCCTCTTCCTTCTCAATCACAATCGGCGGAAGTGCTCTTGCTCCACAGTTCGGCATCGAACATCTTTCGCAAGTAGTGTTCACCTCTTTAACTTTCAAATCAGGATCATCCAAAAATTTAAATAATTGTCGAACTTCATTTGTCATTAATAATCCGATGGTCACACTTACGCTGGCTTTGGAAATAGTTTGATCTGGTTTTGCAATCGCAAGGCATAAATATTCATTGGTTGTTTCCCAATATTTTGAAATTTGAGCATCTGCAATCGGTTCGGTACTTCTTCCTGAACGCAATCTTTTGATAATATTTATAGAGATCCAACGCCGACAATAATGTTCATTTCGCACATTTCCATAAGGCGTATGTAATTGTGATAAATGCAACTCTTTCGTCATTTGATAACTTTTCAAATCACTCTCACCATATAACCGCAAGAAGAATAAATCTTTGATGCCAAAATGCTTGGGTAAAATATTCGTCATCCGTTGCAGCAACATTTCGGGAGTAACATCATACTTTTTTATAAGCTGTAGCAATGGTTTTTCATTCCAAGTTCGTTTTCCAGCAAGTGCTTTTATGTCTTTTACAAATTCATTTTCATCCATCAATAAAGCAGCCGAAAAGTAGGATGCTTTAAAATTATTAAACAGTTTTTCAAAGGAATCTTGTTTTACAATTCGAGTAACGAAAGGTCGTTCTTCCATTTTTAGATATTGGAAACCTAACTCCCGTCCTAATAAAAAATTCTCTTGAGCAGAACTTAAACCTTTATTTAAAAAAAGAATGTTTTGCTGTTTGGAAAAGAAAGAACGGATGGAACTCAACTCGGGTTTTTGTGCAATAGTTTTTCGCTCGACAGTAATTTTATATTGCTTTTTTAAAACAGATTCCAAGAATTTAGTGGTGTAAGGAATTTCACCTTTTATTTTATTTTCCTTTCGAAATTGCTTAACTGCCAATTCAATATCTTCAAAATAATTATCAAACATATCTTGATATGATCGCAATGCGGCTTGATAAAAATGCTCGTTTCGCATTTGATAATTTCGAGTGATTTTGATAATCGTACTAATGAATGCATTGACTCGATCAGGAGTGTTGGAAAACATCTCAAATAACTTGTACAAACTCAATCCAAACATTTCCATTGGAAATACTTTTAAAAAATCTGAGTTCAACAAATCAATAATCGGCTGAATTCTCTTGGAAGCCTTCGTAGAAACCAAGTCATTATAATCCACCTCAAATGCTTTTGCCAAAGCATTGATTTTATCAATTTTCGGATACTTCGTTCCCTTCTCAATATCATGCAAATAGGAGGTGGAAAGCCCCGTAGCCTCTTTCAATTGCTGGTAAGAAAGATTCTTTTGCTGCCGAAGGTATTTTATCTTAAAAGCAAAGATGAGTTTGATTTTATCTTTTTCCGTCATGCAACAAAGATAGTTTATCCATCGTAAAAAAAGTAAAAAAAACATTTAGCGGAATTTCCGCTTTTAGAGAAAATAATGCATATTGCGATATATTCGGTAACTAAGGAAAAAGTATTTACTTGAAATTAGTTTTTGATAAGCCTATTTTTTTGAAAAAATAATATAAATAAAACTTCAAAAATTGATTTTTAATAACCTCCAACTTTGACCTTATTTTATAAATACTACTAAATAATTTAAATATGAGTACAGAAATGACTACTGCGTACCCGCAGGTAGCTGGGATTTCTATATCCGGAACTTTCGCAAAAGGTTACGAAGAAATTTTGACAGCAGAAGCATTAGAGTTTTTATTGAAATTGCACCAGCGATTTAATAACACTCGAAAAGAACTTTTGAAAAAAAGGGAATTACGCCAAGAAGAAATTGATGGAGGAAAATTACCTGACTTCTTGCCAGAAACAGAACACATCAGAAATAGTAATTGGAAAGTCGCTGATCTTCCTGCAGATCTTTTGAACAGAAGAGTTGAAATCACCGGACCGGTCGATCGAAAAATGATTATCAATGCGCTCAACTCAGGTGCCAAAGTTTTCATGGCTGACTTGGAAGATAGTAATACGCCAAGTTGGAAAAATAATATAGAGGGGCAAATCAATTTAAGAGATGCAATTAACCGAACGATTTCTTTCGTGAATCCAAAAAATGGAAAACAATATCAATTGAATGAAAAGCTAGCCACGTTGATGGTTCGCCCACGAGGTTGGCATTTGGAAGAAAAAAAT
>CAYGRM010000123.1:3227-16743 GCA_964352225.1 uncultured Saprospiraceae bacterium
ACGGAGAAGTGATGAGTGGAAGTTTGGTGGATTTTGGTTTGTATTTTTTTCATAATGTAAAAACATTGTTACAAAAAGATTCTGGGCCATATTTTTATTTGCCAAAATTAGAAAGTCATCTCGAAGCAAGGTTGTGGAATGATGTTTTTGTATTTGCTCAAGACTATTTAAATATTCCTCAGCAAACGATCAAAGCGACAGTTTTGGTAGAAACAATTTTAGCTTCTTTCGAATTAGATGAAATTCTCTTTGAGTTAAAAGACCATTCTGCAGGACTCAACTGCGGGCGATGGGATTACATTTTTTCCTATATCAAAAAATTTAAAAATCTGGAAGGATTTGTTTTACCAGATCGAGGTCAAGTAGGGATGACTACTCACTTTATGAGTTCCTATTCTCAGTTAGTCATCAAAACTTGTCATAAGCGTGGAGTGCACGCGATGGGTGGAATGGCTGCTCAAATTCCAATCAAAAATGATGAAGCTGCCAACGACAAAGCAATCGCAAAAGTTCGAGCAGATAAATTGCTAGAAGTAAAAAATGGACACGATGGAACATGGGTAGCACATCCAGGATTAGTGTCGGTTGCAATGGAAATTTTTGATCAAAATATGCCACAAGCCAATCAGATTTTTAATAAAAGAGAAGATGTAAAAGTAACCGCAGAAGATTTGATCATGATTCCAAAAGGAACCATCACCGAAGAAGGAATTCGACAAAATATCAATGTTGGGATTTTATACATCGAGAGTTGGTTGAGAGGTGTGGGAGCTGCGGCAATTTATAATCTGATGGAAGATGCAGCTACGGCAGAAATTTCTCGAACTCAAATTTGGCAATGGATGAAAGCTGCGGCGAAGACTGATGAAGGAAAAGTGATCACGCCAAATTATATCAATTTACTCCTTCCAGAAGAATTAGAAAAGATCAAAAATTACGTTGGCGAAGAAGCTTATCAAAAAGGAAAATTCATAGATGCTATCGGCTTATTTAAAGAATTAATTTTTGGAGATGAGTATGTGGAGTTCTTGACTTTGCCAGCATATGATCTTTTAGAAAAAATGTAATTGTATTGTTTTTTATCAATAACGATACTAAAAATCTAATTAAATAAACTTATTTAAAATAATAATATCATGACAACTTATATTTCTGCCATCGAAAAATTACGATTCCTTAAAGCTAAACACGGAAGCAAATGGAATGCCATCAATGCTAAAAATACAGCACGGATGGCTATACAAAATCGATTTAAAACAGGATTAGATATAGCCACATATACTGCTAGCATTATGCGAAAAGATATGGCTGAATATGATGCCAATCCTTCTAATTATACCCAATCTTTAGGTTGCTGGCATGGATTCATCGCCCAACAAAAAATGATTGCGGTGAAAAAACATCATGGCACTACTGCCAAGCGATACATTTATCTTTCAGGTTGGATGGTAGCTGCGCTGCGTTCTGAATTTGGTCCATTGCCAGATCAATCGATGCATGAGAAAACAGCTGTTCCAAAATTGATTGAGGAGATTTATACTTTCCTTCGACAAGCAGATGCCATAGAGTTGAATGATCTATTTCACCGGTTGGAAGCAGGAGAAGATATTCAAGATCAAATAGATAATTTTGAAACTCATGTAGTGCCAATTATTGCAGATATAGATGCAGGATTTGGTAACGAGGAGGCTACTTATCTTTTGGCTAAAAAAATGATTGAAGCAGGTGCTTGCGCCATTCAAATTGAAAACCAAGTTTCGGATGCGAAACAATGTGGACATCAAGATGGAAAAGTAACGGTGCCACACGAAGACTTTATCGCGAAGCTAAATGCCATTCGATGTGCCTTCTTAGAATTAGGAATAGAAGAAGGAATTATTGTAGCACGAACAGATTCTGAAGGTGCTGGCTTGACGCAAAAGTTACCGGTATCAAAAGAAAAAGGAGATCTTGCTTCGCAATATTTAGACTTCATTGATACAGAAGAAATCTCTCTTGCCGATGCTAACCATAATGATGTTTTAATCAAGAGAGATAACAAATTGATGCGACCAGTCCGTATGGCAAATGGTTTATACAAATTTAAAGAAGGAAGTAATATTGATCGGGTGGTATTGGATTGTATTACTAGTTTAGAGAATGGTGCGGATTTACTTTGGATCGAAACGCCTACACCAGATGTTAAGCAAATCGCACACATGGTGAATCGAATTAGAGAGGTAATCCCAAATGCTAAATTGGTTTATAACAATTCTCCTTCATTTAATTGGACACTCAACTTCCGCCAGCAGGCATACGATACGATGGTAGAAACAGGAGAAAAGGTTGCTGAATATGATCGTGCAAACTTAATGGATGCCAAATATGATGCATCTTCATTGTCAGAATTAGCGGATCAAATGATTCTTAATTTCCAGAAAGATGCTGCACATCAAGCAGGTATTTTCCATCATTTAATTACTTTGCCTACTTACCATACGACAGCTTTGCATATGAATAATTTGGTAGAAGGATATTTTGGAGAAGAAGGAATGTTGGCATATGTTCAAGATGTACAGCGACAAGAAATCCGAAAGGGTGTGGCTTGTGTTAAACATCAACGGATGGCTGGTTCAGATTTGGGAGATGATCACAAAACTTTCTTTGCGGGAGAGAATGCCTTAAAAGCAGGCGGAGAGAAAAATACCAGTACACAATTTGAAAATGCTGCTTAAGAAATACGAGTTAAAATAACCGTAAGTGATTTTTACAAAAAAAAGTCCTGCTCGACGTAAAGTTGAACAGGACTTTTTTTTGTAAAAAATTAAATCCAAGATCTTAAAAACTAAACCCTAACGAAAATTGGAAGGACAAATTATTGTCTCTGTCATCTCGCGTCGTAAAATTAAGATCTTCAGCTTCTGAAAATGAAAAATCAAGATCAGAATTAGTGACATCCACTAAACCATAAGTTGCCGTAGCTGAAAAGTACAATCCACCATTCAGAAAGAAAGCTGCACCACCTGATAGTCCTGCGTCAAAAACTCTGTAAGGTTTTCCATCTTTCTCATCCAAATCATAATATGCTCCCAAGGTATTTGGGATCTCAAGATTTTCTCCTCCCACTTCAACAGGAATGTTATCGATGCCATTAATTAATTCTCCAGCATCTTGGCGATTATAGTTATAGTCCAAAGTTATGTTGATCGGATCAATAATATTATTGTTTCCAGCTACTGTCCCATTGGCATAAATTAACTCACCTGAAGCCGTTGATCCAACTAAAAAACTAGTATATCCACCGCCATAAATTTCTAATTTTTCTCCAATTTTTCCATAAGCCATAATTGGAATTTCCAAATAAGCATTGGCAATATTTAGGGAAATATTCTTAGTTCCTGTGGTTAAAATTTTCTCATTATTTGCTCCTCTAAAAAAAAATGGAGCATCGTCACCTTCAAACGTTCGCTTAGTTCCTTTTTGAGTAAAAACCACTTCACCTCGAATACCAAACAAATCCGTAATTTCAAAACGAACACCACCACCTACATGGAACCCAGTATTAGTACTATAACTTTCTCCCGGTTCAGTATCTCCATTCAAAGAAGAAACATTTAGACCGACTCTAAATCCGTAAGATAATTCTTGCGCATTCGTACTTTCTGAACCAGCAAGAAACAAAGCCACTACCAAAATAATTACTCGTGTCATATGATATTTTTTTAATTTTTATTCGTTGAACGTTAGACGATGGACGTTTTACGTTTTCTGGAACAATGAATATTTTTCTGTAAAAAAAAGCAAAGATAGTATTCCAACTAAGAACTTACAATAGAATGTATTGTATTTAAATCTAAGGAAAAAACACCCAAAGTTTAACCTAAAACGGCTAGAACTTTTCCCAAAAGGATTCGAAGTTCTTCCATGCTTTCTTTGAGTTTAGTTTCGATAAATTTAAAATTATCTTTGATCGCAAAAAATGAGCATTGCTTGATGTTTATTTAATAGTTTTAGAATAACGATTTGAAAACCATTTTGCGTTAAGAAAGTCTCTTATTTTTTAGATAATTTATCTGCAATTCCTTTTTTTATTTGAAAATTGAAATGAGTACTTTGCATCATAATTTTTTAAATTAAAGAGCTAAACATTGTAGAGTATAATTTCCAATGGAAAAAAAAATCAAAAAAATGATTCTTTGGATTGCATTAATTTATGTATTGGCCATAGTTGGAATTTATGCTCTGCAAAAGTATATCATTTTCCAACCGGATGAATTACCATTGAATTATCAATTTGTTTTTGAAAATCCATATCAAGAATTTTTTATAAAAACGGATGATGGTGCAATGCTGAATGCATTGTTATTCCAAACGGATTTGACCTGCAAGGGGTTGGTAATTTACTTCCATGGGAATGCGGACAATTTACAACGATGGGGAAAATTTCATTCAGATTTTACTTCCAGAGGTTACGATATATTGATGTCTGATTTTAGGGGGTTTGGGAAAAGTACAGGGCAACCTGATGAGTTAAAATACTATGAAGATGCCCAGTTGATTTATAAATGGGTTTTTGAAAATTTTGAGAAATATTCAAAAAATGAAATCATCATTTATGGCCGATCTTTGGGATGTGCAGTTGCATCGAATTTGGCAACGAAGGTGGAGGCTCAAAAAGTTATTTTAGAAACACCATTTAATAATATGAATGATTTGATCCGAGCGAATTCTTATATTCTATTTTTCCCGTTTGATTTCAAATATAATTTTCCAAATGATCAACATTTAACGAAAATTCAACAACCAATTTATATTTTTGCAGGAACAAAAGATTTTGTGGTTCCCAATAAGTCTACGGAACAATTAAAACCACTTCTAAAACCTTCTGATCAATATATTGAAATCGAAGGAGGAGGGCACAAAAATTTAAGTACATTTAAAAAATATCAGCAAGCGCTAGATTCCATTTTGTCATGAGTAAGAAAAATAAACTTCAGAAATTCGCCGACCTTTTGACCTTTCCCAATGTGTACGAAAATATCGATCCGAGGCATCCTGAACTCTTGGGACTGAATGGAGAAATAGTTGACTTAAAAGGAAAGTGGAGTGAAAAACATTTTAAAAATAACAATCCAATCGTTTTAGAATTGGCTTGTGGAAAAGGACACTATACGCTTGGTTTGGCAGAAAGATTTCCCGACAAAAATTTCATTGGAGTAGACATCAAAGGTGCTCGAATTTGGAAAGGCGCAAGAATAGCGATGGAGCAAAACATCAATAATGCTGCTTTCTTCCGAACTCGAATTGAGCAAATAGAATTGTTTTTTGAAAAAAATGAAATAGACGAAATATGGATTACTTTCCCCGATCCATTTTTAAAAGATAGCAAAGCGAATCGAAGATTAACGGCTCCTTCGTTCTTGCATAGATATCGCAATATTTTAAAAGAAGGAGGTATCGTTAATTTAAAAACTGATTCGCCTGAGTTGTATGAATTCACTTTGGAGACTTTGGAAAAAGAAACTTCATTTGAGTTGGTATATCATGATGATGATATTTATTCCAAACCACTTCCTGTGGATGTTTTGGAAATAAAAACGGAATATGAAGGGATGCACTTGGCGAAGAATTTGACAATTAAGTATGTGAAGATCAAAGTGTAGCTACTGACTTTAGTCGGTAGTAAAAAAAACAAAAACCCTTCTCCATCATCTCGACGGAGAAGGGTTTTAAATTTTCTTGGCGAACCTACTAGCGAGTTATTTTCAAGGTTAAAATCGACTTTAATTATTGGTATTCAGCCCACCTAAATTTTGATAGTTTGTGACTTTATTGTTCTCTTTTCACCAATTCGGTTCTTCGATTTATAGCCCTTCCATCATCTGTGTCATTAGTAGCAAGAGGGGATAAAAATGCTACACCATCAGCAATCAACCTAGATTTGGAAATATTATGTTGAAGAACCAATGCATCAACTACGGCCTGCGATCTATCTTTGGACAATCGCAAATTATATTCAAGGGTACCTTTCATATCAGTATGCCCAACCACATAGAGTGAAATCTTAGGATTAGTATTTAAGTATTTTGCAATTTCTGCAATAGTAGGTTCTGATTCAGGTTTTATTTTACTACTGTCAAAATCGAATTTAATTCCATAAATTACGACACTCCCTTTGTCATCAATTTCTTTACTAATATAATTAGCATCTGCAAATACTTTCCCTGTTTCTGCACCTTTTACTTCAATAACATCTAGATGGAAAAGTACCAAGTCTTTGCTATGTCGCTCACCATATAAAGCTACATAAGTTATTCCTTCAGGTCGATTGACATTAGCAATGATAGAAAAACTTCCACCTGCGGAGCTGGTTCCAGCAAATAAATAATTAGCTGGCGCACCTTGTCTAAATGTATTCTTTCCTAAGGCCAACCCAATCCATCCACCATGTCCAATTTTGCCTTTTGGACTCGCAGTAGCAGTATGACCCTTTGCTAAAATGTTTAGTCCTGCTTTATCAAATGCTTGAGCGTAATCTAGATAAACCTCATCAATAGAAAGTTCTTCAGCAGGTTTATCAATAAAATAAGTGATACGAGTAAGTGCTCCTTTCAGCGTGTCCACTTGACCGATATATCGATAACCTGTCACCGGTTCTGTAGCAAGAAAATATTCTCGAAATTTTACGGTTTCATAATCTTTTATGTAGGAATCAGGATAACGAGTCAGCAAGGGATGATCTTCACTTCCTTCGACATCTTTTTGAGAAAATGTAAATAGACTGTTACATAAGATTAGAAATATTGGTAAGGTTTTAAAAATAATATTTCTAAGGAGTAGGTTTGATTTGAGTTTCATAAAACTGGTTTTTTGACGGTGAAAAAATGACTTAAAATATTGCTCGAAATGATTTAGTAAATCTAGTCTACTATTAACTTTTTTTGATTAAAATAGAATCTTTCACAAATCTCGCAAGGACATTAAACAACTTCAATATTTCAAAATAGTAAAAGTGGGTGATAATGAAAAAAAATGGAAATAATAAAATAAAAAAACTTCGAACATTTCATTCGAGGCTTTCTTTATTATTTGCTACAAAGTAGTTTGCTTTTTCGTCTTAAATATTTTAATACTGTTTCGAATTCTTCTATTAATTACATAAATCTGTAAAAAAAAATCAACTGTAAAGGAGTCAAAGTAATTACTAAAAATAGGGAAACCATAGTAATAGGAACTGAGTAATAGCATCGGTATATATTTTGAAGTAGTCTAATACACAATAACATATTTTCCTTTTTTTAAATAAATAACTCAACGTGATAAAATAAGATCAAAACTTGATGAATTCCTTTTCAGAAAATGGTAAATTTGAATAATATTATCTACTTTTTTAATTTGTCGTATGATCTTACTTTCCCCAAAAAAAAGATAGAACCCACAACTTCTTTCCTTTCTTTCTTGTTCCACCAACTTATAAAAATTACCTTTGCAAAAAATTAGTTTAACTAACGATTTTTCAAAAAGAATTTGATGAGTGATCAAATAAAACATGAGTGTGGAATCGCAATGATTCGCCTACTCAAACCTTTAGAATACTATCAAGAAAAATACGGCTCCTCGCTGTACGGCGTGCAAAAGCTGCAACTGCTGATGCAAAAAATGCGAAACCGTGGACAAGATGGCGCAGGCGTAGCGACCATAAAATTAAACCCCAAACCTGGGAAAAGATACATTAGCCGCCGCCGAAGCAATAGCCCACAATATCTCAAAGAATTATTTGAAGGAATATTCGAACGCTTCCAAGACCTTCCTCCTAAAAAATTAAACAATCCAAAATGGCTTAAAGAGAATCTCCCTTATACGGGCGAGTTACTGATGGGACATTTACGCTATGGAACTCATGGTGTAAATACCATCGAAACGTGCCATCCATTTTTGAGACAAAATAATTGGATTAGTCGGAACCTTGTGGTAGCTGGAAATTTCAATTTGACGAATGTCGATGAGTTGTTTGATGAGTTGGTGACTTTAGGGCAATATCCTAAAGAAAAATCTGATACGGTTACGGTGATGGAAAAAATCGGACACTTCCTTGATGATGAAGTGCAACGGCTGCATGCTTGGCATAAGACAGATAATATTTCTACGGAGGAATTGAATGATTTGATTATCAGAAATGTGGATGTCCAACGAGTGCTGAAGAGAGCGAGTAAAAAATTTGACGGCGGTTATGTGATGGGTGGTATGATTGGTCATGGTGATGCATTTATGATGCGAGATCCAAATGGTATTCGACCTGCTTATTATTTCCAAAATGAAGAAGTGGTGGTAGCAGCCTCTGAACGTCCTGCGATTCAAACTGCTTTTGATGTGCACTTTAGCAAAGTTCAAGAGCTTCGACCAGGTCATGCGTTGATCATCAAAAGAGATGGTGATGTTTCGGAGAAACAATTTATTTCAACTGCCGAAAGAAAGTCTTGTTCATTTGAACGAATTTATTTTTCACGAGGAACAGATAAAGAAATTTACGAAGAGCGAAAAAAATTGGGAGAACAACTGGCAGAAGAAGTTTTGGAAGCGGTGGATTATGATTTTAAGAATACCGTTTTTTCCTACATTCCAAATACAGCGGAGACTTCATTTTTAGGCTTAGTAAAAGGAGTAGAAAATCGATTGAATGATTTGAAGCGTCATAAAATCATGAGTCTTAATGGAGAATTGAAAGATAAAAAGCTGCAAAAATTATTGGCACTTACGCCACGTGTCGAAAAGATTGTAGTTAAAGATGCGAAGCTTCGAACGTTCATCGCAGCTGATAATGATCGAGGCGCCTTGGTGTCGCATGTGTATGATGTGACTTACGGAGTGGTGAAAAATGAGAAAGATAATTTAGTCTTGATTGATGATTCGATTGTGAGAGGAACGACGTTGAGGGATAGTATTATTCAAATGGTTTCGAGGTTGCGACCGAAAAAAATTGTGATTGTTTCTTCTGCTCCACAAATTCGATTTCCAGATTGTTACGGAATTGATATGTCAAAAATGAAAGAATTTGTGGCATTTCGAGCCTTAGTAGAATTACTTCATGAAAATAATAAAGAGCACCTGTTGGAAGAAGCCTATCATCGTTGCAAAGCGCAAGAAGATTTGCCTGCCGATCAAGTGACCAATGAGGTAAAAGTTCTTTATGATAGTTTTTCCTACAAAGCTATTTCCAAAAAAATTGCTCAAATCATTACACCAAAGGGAATCAAACCTAAAGTGGAAGTGATTTATCAACCAATTGATGGATTAAAAACTGCTTGCCCAGAGCATACTGGTGATTGGTATTTTTCAGGAAATTATCCAACGCCAGGAGGGAATCGAATTGCGAATCGTGCGTTTATGAATTACATGGAAAAGAGTGATGTGAGGGCATATTAATCCCCGACCTCTACACAGACGTGTCCGTATGGAAAGGGCAATGTCATTGATATAAGCGATTTTTTGAATATCGATTTAAGAACAAGGACTTAAGATTTGAGAAGTTTGACGATATTTCTCAAGAGTTACCCTGCGAAGTATCGTCAAACTTCTCAAATCCTTGTTCTGAAGTCGATATTCGATATTCAAAATTTTCTTACGCGTTTTCCCTGGGGTCTTAGGTTAAATTTTGCAAAGCAACACAGCTGCCTTATCCAATAAATCTTCCGTTTTGGCAAAACAAACTCTTACAATTTTTTGATTTATTTTTTTAGAGTAAAAGGCAGAAACGGGAATTACCGCTACGCCAAAATCAGTCGTCATTTTTTTGGCAAACTCAAATTCATCTTCATCACTTATTTCAGAATAATCGACTAATTGAAAATAAGTTCCTGAGCATTTGAGTGGACGAAACTTTGAATCTTTTATTTTTTCTAAAAAGAAATCTCGCTTCTTTTGATAAAAATTATTTAATTCTAAATAGGTAGAATCGTCCTCTAAATATTCTGCGATGGCAAATTGGACAAATGAATTGACACTAAAAACATTAAACTGATGCACCTTTCGAAATTCTTTCATTAAGTGTTCTGGTGCGACACAATATCCCATTTTCCAGCCTGTGGCGTGAAATGTTTTTCCAAAAGAATAAACAGCTAAACTACGCTGAAATAATTTTGGAAAACGTAAAACACTTTGATGTTGCTCTCCATCAAAAATCAGATGTTCATAAACTTCATCACTCAAAATAATTAAATCGTGTTGCTCCGCAATTTTCTCAATTGTTCTTAAATCTTCTTCCAACAAGATACTTCCGGTCGGATTATGAGGTGTATTGAAAATCAGCATTCGAGTTTTTGGAGTGATTAATTTTTGTAACTCGTCCCAATCAATTTTAAAATCAGGTGCTGTCATTTCGTAAGGCACAACGACCCCTCCACAAAGTTCAATAGATGGACCGTAGGAATCATAAGCTGGTTCGATCAGAATAACTTCGTCGCCAGATTTTATAAATGCGGTGATAGCTGTAAAAAGTGCTTGGGTGGCTCCTGCGGTGATCGTGATTTCTGTTTTTGGGTTGATTGTAGTTCCGTAAATTTTTTCGATTTTTTCAGCAAGTTTTTCTAACAAGACATTTGCGCCAGCCATGGGAGCATACTGATTAAATCCATCTTGTAAATATTTGTCAACCATTTTTTTTAATTCAGATGCACAATCAAAATTTGGAAATCCTTGGGATAAATTAATAGCTTGATGTTCATGAGCAAGCGATGACATGACGGTGAAAATGGTAGTACCTACGTTAGGAAGTTTGGATTGGAAATTCATTTCAATGAGTAGTATTTAATTTAGTGATGAGCTATATGATAAGTGATGAGTATCTCCAAGGTGGGAGCACTCATCACTTATAGTTCATCACTCATGAACTGTATTTTTCAAAAACAGTAGAAATTGCTTCCGCTAATTTATGATCTTTCTCTGTTATGGTATTTCCAGCATCGTGAGTGGTTAAATGAATTTCAACAGTATTGTATACATTGCTCCAGTTGGGATGATGACCTTGTTTTTCAGCATAAAAAGCAACTTCGGTCATGAAACCAAAAGCTTCCATAAAATTTTTAAATTTAAAAGTTGCTTGGAGTTTGTTGTTTTCTTCTTTCCACATGGTGATTAAATTTTTAAAATAAAAAAAGATGTTATCTCCTCACGAAGATAACATCTTTTTTATTTAACGATGAGTGGTTAACTCCATAATGATATTAACCGTACACAATTATACATCATTATTTAAAGCTCCAATCGTATTGATCCAAATCAGAAATACACGAAGTCAATAGAGAAATACAATCTTCAATATCACTTTTGTTGGCCATTTCAATGGTCTGATGAATGTATCGAGTAGGTATAGAAATGGCACCTGTGATGGCACCTTTTTTTCCATAACGTTGGATTCCTCCTGAGTCCGTTCCTCCAGCAGGAAGTACCTCTGGTTGCCAGTTAATATTATGCTTGTTGGCAGTTGATTTCATATATTCAACCATTCGGTAATCAGAAATGACAGAGCCATCTTTAATTTTTATTGCAGCACCTTCGCCAAGTTGAGTGACCATTTCATGTGGACTTGCACCGGGTACATCGAAAGCGATAGTTACATCCAAAGCAAAACCAAAATCAGGGTCAATATGATGAGCTGATGAAATGGCTCCACGAAGCCCTACCTCTTCTTGAACTGTAAATGCGGCATAAATATCATGTGGAACTTCTACATCTTTAAGCCTCCTCAAGGTTTCTAACAATATGTACACGGAAATTCGATTGTCCAAAGATTTACTATTGACACATTCACCCATTTCGATTAGTTCTCTTTCCCGGGTAATAGCGTTTCCTACTGAAATATATTTTTTAACCTCCTCTTTTTTCATACCAGTATCAATGAAATATTCCGTGGTCGGCAGGGGCTTTCCTCTCTCTTCAACTTTCATTAAGTGAACAGGTTTACAACCCATTACTCCAATGACATCTTTTTTTCCATGAATAATTACACGCTGAGAAGTTAAAGTTTTCGCATCAAAACCACCTAAAGTATCAAAACGAATAAACCCATTTTTATCAATATGAGAAACCATAAATCCGATCTCATCAATATGTGCCGCACACATGATTCGCTTATCTCCTTTTCCTTTCTTTAAAGCAATTACACTACCCATTGCATCAATAGAAACTTCATCTACCAAAGGAGTGACTTCATTGATTACAAGTTCTCTAATTTTTTGTTCATATCCAGGGGCTCCTGGTGCTAGGCATATTTTTTTTAATAAACTTACGTTAATCATCTGATTATTTTTTTAGTTACTAAGCCTAATTATAGGCATATGAAAAGTGTTGTTTGGCTGTTTTTTGTTGGATACGGTTGGTGGCTTGGAAAGCGTTAATTTCCAGTTGACGGGCGAAGTTACTATTTTTTATATTGGAGAATAAAAAGTTTGTAAAATAAAATGTATAAAATTGCGGAATAATTTGATGGAGATCGCTTCGCTGTCAGTCTGTCTTCTGTCAGTAAGCGAAGCGCACGATCTGACCTCTGACAGCGAAGCGATCTAAAAAAAGAAATATGTCATTATTAAAGAAATTTGCGGGAGAGACGGCGATTTATGGATTGGGAAGTGTACTTCCGAGGGTTTTATTATTTGCGTTGACTCCGATTTTGACTCGAGTATTAGGAGAAGGAGAATACGGAGAACTGGGAGTGATGTATGCTTTTGCAGCATTATTGCTCGTTTTTTTTACTTATGGAATGGAAACGGCTTTATTCCGTTTCGGAAGTAAAGATGGACAATTGAATAAAGTATTTAGTACTGCCGCGATTTCATTATTAGTTACAACGCTTATTTTTGCAGGTACATTATTATTTTTTTCTGATTCGATCGCGAAATTTTTAGAGCAGCAAGGACAGGAACGATTTGTTAGATGGTTTATATATATTACTGCTTTTGACGCTTTGGCAGCGCTGCCATTTGCGAAATTGAGGTTGGAAAATAGGCCAATTCGGTTTGCCGTGATCAAAATATTAAGTGTTTTAATTAATATTTTGATTATTCTTTTTTTGTTATTGCTTTGCCCATTTTTGATCGAAAATGGCTTTGCATGGTTCGCTAATATTTATGAGGTAAAGAATCAATTAGATTATGTTTTTATTGCCAATTTGGTAGCAAGTGCGGTTGTATTTATAATTTTATTTAGAAATTTTTTCAGTTTCAATTGGGAGTTCGATTTTCAGCTTTGGAAAAAAATGTTGGTTTACTCATGGCCACTTATTTTAGTTGGTTTTTCAGGCGTAGTGAACCGACAATTAGATAGAATTTTTTTGGTAAAATGGTTACCAACTGATCCAGAACGATTAACTGGTATCTATAATGCGAATGTGAAAATTGCAGTTCTGATGAGTCTTTTTATTACTGCTTTTAATTATGCCGCTGAACCTTTCTTTTTTAAAAATGCGAACCGTGCTGATGCAAAACCGATCTATGCACAAATTGGACATGCGTTTTCGATAGTTGGCAGTTTAGTTTTTTTAGGC
>CAYGRM010000124.1:0-16732 GCA_964352225.1 uncultured Saprospiraceae bacterium
GGAAATATAAGGAAATTGAATTGGAACTAGTGCCCTTTCGTGTATATACCATAGGTCCAGAGGACCAGCGCTAGCGAAAACAAAACCAATCACTCCCCCATTTCCCAAAATTTCCTAAAATTTATTTAATCCAAAACCCCTCGTAATAATCCCCCTCCCATCCTACTTTCTCCTAAAAAAAAACTACTTTTGCGTGCCTTTTCGTCAGGTAGTTCTTTTTGGAAAATTGAATCCGAAATTATGGCTATTCAAATCAGCAATTTTGGCAGTAAAATCCAAATGGTACACTTACTGATAAGAGGTAAACATAATCATGAAACTAATGGTGTTTCACTTCATTAAATTATTTTTTTAAACTAAACATATTACTGTAGTATGAAACCAATTAACGACAGAGTAGTTGTTCTACCAGCACCTGCTGAAGAAGTTACTAAGGGAGGAATTATCGTTCCTGACACCGCAAAAGAAAAACCACAACGTGGTAAAGTTATTTCTGTAGGCCCTGGAAAAGAAGATCACAAAATGACTGTAAAGAAAGGGGATATTGTCCTTTATGGAAAGTATTCAGGTCAAGAAATTAGCCACGAAGGGAAAGATTATTTGATCATGAGAGAAGATGACATTTTAGTCATTTTGTAAAAACGATTGGATGAAAATGGAGGTTGTCTATTTTCAATAAAATTGTTGAAATCAAAAGAGTTTATTCAAAATGAAATGTTATGAAGGTCCGTAAAACGTCTAACGTTCAACGCCAAACGAATAAATTCCAATCATTTTTAATTAAAATCAAAAAAAGAAATTAGATATGTCTAAGCAAATTAGCTTTAACTCTGATGCTAGAGAAAAACTAAAAAACGGAATTGATGCGCTAGCGAATGCTGTAAAAGTAACCCTAGGCCCAAAAGGAAGAAATGTAGTTATTCAAAAAAGTTTTGGTGCGCCGAACATCACTAAGGATGGGGTGACGGTTGCCAAAGAAATCGAATTGGAAGATGCAGTAGAAAACATGGGTGCTCAAATGGTAAAAGAAGTTGCTTCTCGAACTGCTGACTTGGCAGGTGACGGAACTACAACTGCAACTGTTTTGGCGCAAGCAATCGTAACTGCAGGAATGAAAAACGTAACTGCGGGTGCTAACCCAATGGATTTGAAAAGAGGTATCGATAAAGCTTCAAAAGCAATTATCGAACACCTTCAAAAACAAACTGAAGTAATCGGAAATGATCTTAAAAAAATTACTCAAGTAGCTTCTATCTCTGCTAACAATGATTTGGCAATTGGAGAATTGATTGCGGAAGCGATGTCTAAAGTAGGAAAAGACGGAGTAATTACGGTGGAAGAAGCAAGAGGAATCGAAACTTATGTAGAGGAAGTAATGGGTATGCAATTTGACCGAGGTTATTTGTCTCCATACTTTGTTACGAATGCAGAAACGATGGTAGCTGAATATGAGCAACCATTGATTTTGATTCACGATAAGAAGATTTCTAACATGCAAGACATCGTGCCTATTTTGGAAAAAGCAGTAGGTGCTGGTCGTCCTCTTTTGATTATTGCGGAAGATATTGATTCTCAAGCATTGGGAGTTTTGGTAGTGAATAGATTGAGAGGAAACTTGAAAGTTGTAGCAGTAAAAGCTCCAGGATTTGGAGACCGAAGAAAAGCGATGTTGGAAGATATTGCCATTTTGACTGGTGGAACTGTGATCTCTGAAGAGCAAGGTTATAAATTGGATCAAGTTGAATTGGCTCACTTAGGATCTTGTGAAAAAATTACTGTTGACAAAGACAACACTACTGTGGTAAATGGTAATGGTGAGAAAAAAGCTATTCAGGCTAGAATCAACCAAATCAAACAACAAATCGAAACAACTACTTCTGATTACGATAAAGAAAAATTGCAAGAGCGATTAGCTAAGTTATCAGGTGGTGTTGCGGTGCTTTACATTGGAGCTCCTTCGGAGATCGAAATGAAAGAAAAGAAAGACCGAGTAGATGATGCATTGCATGCCACTCGAGCAGCTATCGAAGAAGGAATCGTTCCTGGTGGTGGTGTTGCTTTGATTAGAGCAATTTCTGCTTTGGATAAATTGGAAGGTGCTAACGAAGATGAAAATATCGGGATCACTATCGTAAGAAAAGCATTAGAAGCTCCACTTCGAACGATCGCTGAAAATGCAGGGGTAGAAGGTTCTGTAGTGTTGATGGAAGTACGCAAGAAAAAAGGTGCTTACGGATACAATGCCCGAACTGACCAATACGAAGATTTGAAAAAAGCAGGGGTTATCGATCCAACTAAAGTAACTCGTATTGCTTTGGAAAATGCTGCTTCAATCGCAGGTATGGTATTGACTACAGAATGTGTTATCAATGACAAACCAGAAGCTGCTGATGGTGGTGGACATTCTCATGGTGGCATGGGAGGTGGAATGCCTGGAATGATGTAATAGGGAATATCCAATATCGAACAAGGAATTTCGAATGATGAAGTTTTTTGTTCTTAACTATACGAAAAAACCTTTCCGACTCAATTGAGAAGGAAAGGTTTTTTTTATTTCGATATTTGAGCAAAATTATTTTGCTACCATCTCTACAGCTGCTTTAACGGCTGCTTTCTTAATCGAAGTCATTGTAGTTTTACATTCTTTTTGAACGTCCCATCTTGAGCTAGTTGCCACAACTTGCCCATTACGAGCAACGATGTTGAAATGGTGCTTACCATTTTTTGCAACTTTAGCATCAAAACGCTCAGGCACTTGGCTATTCTTACGAACAGATTCGATACCATTAATGCAAGTTCTTTTTGTTGAATAACCTTGGCTTTTCATTACGATGTCACCATTGTTATTTCTTAATCGGAAATAGTGTTTTTTGTCCTTTGGACTTTGAAAAACTTCAAATTTCATAGTGTGAAAGAATTTAATTATAAAATAAATAAAATTGGAATACGTAATTATATATTAGTAAACCAGTTACATATTTTATTAATACAAATATGATACCATTTCGTATTGGTTGACAGTATTTTTAAATCCATGGCTTTCAATAAACTGAATTACACTAGTCGCAGAAGCTTCAACATTAATAATTTTTAGTGTTGGATAAAGACTAAAAAGGTGAGAAAATAAAAATTGACCAACACCTTGATTTCGATAATCCGGATGAACCCCAAATTGAGCAATATAAAGATTTGCGTCTTTAATAATTGCAAAGGCAATGAGTTGATTATTTTTTTCAACTCCATAAAAAGAGAAAAGTTCTTCACACGTTTTAATCGCTATATTTCTATTTTCCCAAGCAGGCTCAAAATCGTAAAATAATTTAAAGGTCTCCCACTCAGGAGTTTCTAATTTTTTAAAAACTAAATCTTGAGTTGTTGAAGGAACTTCAACTTTTATTTTCCCAGTATAGCAATTCAAAGCTCTGCTAATCTTTAACCCTACTTTCTCATAAACATGAATCGCTTTTGCATTTTCTTGAATTACCTCCAGGCTCAAAGACTGAATTCCATTTTCACTAAATTTGGGTGCTAAGAATTGGTACATTTTTTCAGTAAGCCCATTCCCTCTATGACTGGGAATTACCCCAGTCCCGGCATTGAATGCTGTTTTCAGACCATTGTAATTTCTTACTCCATTTACAATAAATCCAACTAATTTTCCATCATCCATTACTCCAGCTGATAAGGCAAAATCAATCCCCGCTCCTTTCCATCGTTTTTGAAGATAGGATTCAGTTGCGTTAAACTTCATAAAATAGTCTGAGAATGCCTCGTTAAAACAAACAGTTAAAACTGAAATTGGAATTCCTTCAAGCGTAATCATTTTCATTTTTAGAATAAGTTAAAAGTATGGTTCTTAGACAAATCCTGTGAACTTTTGAAATACGTTTTTACCACATAGTACATAGGGCACATAGAAAACTGTAATTGTTCTGAGGACTATGTTTTCTATGTGTCTATGTGGTAAAAAATACTAACGTTATTTTGGAAATCCCAAAATTCACGAGAATTGTCTAAGAGCCAAAAGTATTAATTCACGTAAGTAAAGGATTCTATTTTAATTTTCACAAAAAAGCCATCACTAATTCAGTTAAGATTGATGATGGCTTTTTAAGTAACTGGTCAATATTAAATATAGAAAATTTTATCTTTTTGGTTCATTCATTTTTTGCTCTCGCTTAATAATTTCATCCATCACTTCGTCTAACTGATCTGCTCCAATTCCCTTCATGATGATCTCTTTATCCTTATTTAAAATAAACATAGAAGGAGTTGATCGAACGTTATAATAGATTTGTGCTCGGTTGGATGGATCGTATGTATTCAACATATTTTCCATGTTTTTATGCTCATCGATATAATCCCAGCACTCTTTGTATTCTCCACTTTTAGGTTTACAAATGGTCATAATGGAAACACTCTTTGATTTATATTTTTCATTAAAATCAATCAGGAATGGAGTCATTTTTTTGCAATGTCCACAGTCGGAAGCCCAAAAATAAAGGATAGTATACTCCGTATCGAAATCATATAAATTATGATCCTTCCCATCTTTAGTTTTAGTCTTGATATCTCTTGCTTTTTCACCAAGCAAAATTGGTTTTAACCTTCGAGCATTATCACAAATCTTAGCTAACTGCTCTTCTTCCGTCCAAGGAGCTAAACCTTTGCAATAATAATTTTCGGCGATGTGAACGTAAACTTTGTCCTGTCCAACCACTTTTGAACTGGCATATTTATTTAAAAAATGAATCAAATAAAATTTAAAAGTCTCCTCAGCTGGTTGCATTTTTTCCAATAAATAATCAATGGAAATGATCATTGAATCAGGATGTTGAGGAGTTAATTTTTCCATATAATAACTCACTCGCTCAAACAAAAATGGAGTTCTTAATAATCGGGGATCCCCCATGTCGATATTATCGAAATAATGTTTTTTGTAAAACACATATCGCTTCATTGACTGCTCTGCCTCTGTTCCTTCAAAAGTAGGTATTGGAGTGACAATATTTGGCTTAATCATCACAACCGACATAGTTTTCGGATGATTTTGCACAAGGTCACCTTGGTATTTTTTAACTAAACCGTCAAGGGCTTCTAATTTTTTATTGGCAGTTTCTTTTATTGCTGCATCAGAAGAATCTTTATCCTTGCTAAGTTCTTTTTGTTCAACTATTTTTCCACTTAGATAATTTAAGTAATCATAAAACAATTGATTGTCAGGTGAACCTTTAATTTTGACATTGGATACCGGATCTTTGGCACTAGTTTCAATAGTAAAGTTTTGCTGATCCTTATCTATTAATAGTTGAAAATACTGATTATCAGGAGGCATAATTACTAGATATACTCCACCTTCAAGTGGCTCCTCTCCCGAAAAAGTAAAGAACCCATTTTCATCAAGGTCGACTGTATCTTTGATATATTGCTTATCGCCATAATGATAGCCGAGGTAAAGTTGCTTTTGATCAAAATCATTTAATTTAATTTTGATCTCGTGACCACCTTGAGCGAAAATGGAAAATGAAATAATAAATAGTGCAAAAAATGTAAGCAATATTCTTCTCATATTTTATTTAATATTATTTAGAGACTGTTTTGAAATGTGTGCTAAAATTTTATGTAATGTATTTTTTTGCTAAATGAGGCTTTTTTGGAGGGAAATAACATGAGCTATTGTCCGAGCAAAAAAACGAAATTTGGTAAAAAAAGACGCATAAAAAATCAGGCAAGCCAAACCGACTGGATTTGGTGGCATAATAATTCAAAACAGCCTCTTAGTAAAAGCAAAAATTTAAGTCCACCATAGAAAGCACAAATTTTAAACCTTTATTGTAAAAATGGTATAGAATCATGAAGGTTTAATAAATCGTTAACAAAATTAAAACGATTAATGCTTTATTTGGTCTCTCCATCTACCATTCCAACTCCACCTTTTCAAAATCTCGATCTACTTTAATATTAAAGACTTCTCTTTTCCGATCTTTTTCTTTTGAAAATTTAGTATCCTGATCTCCTACTTTGACACTTTTCAAGTCTTCTGGTAAAGCGTGAATAACGACGTTGAATTCTTTACACATATGCTCAAAATTACCTTCTCTTTTTTGCACAATCGTCAACTTGTTCTCATCACCTGTAACAATATAATTACGTAGAGTGAACTCTCCATTTTCATAACCATACCCTTCTCCTTCATCTAAATAGAATTGACTGGTATTTTCTCCGTTGATATAGTAAACATGCAAGTAAACCTGTGGAGTTTCTTTTTCCCCAACATATTGTTGAGACTCAAAACTTGGAATTACTGCTCCTCCTCTAACAAATACTGGAATTTCATCCAACTCGGTCGCTGCCCAAAATTCGAGATTCGATTCTGCTTCTTCATCAGTCCAGAAATTAAACCAAATACCTTTGGGTAAAAACATCCAACGGCCTTCCACTTTTGGTTGGGAAATTGGACAAACCAAAATATGATCTCCCAACGCAAATTCTTCCATCCGATGCAAGGTATCTTTTTCTTTTTGCTCCAAAAATGCTAAAGGTCTCAACATCGGAGTTCCCTTAGTTGTGTACTGCCAAAAAGTAGTGTACATATAAGGCAGTATTCGATATCTAAATTCAATTGCTCGACGAGACAATTCAGCGATCTCCTCTCCAAATGCCCAAGGCTCTTGATCTCCATGATCCCCTGAGGAATGTGTTCTAAAAAATGGATGAAAAACGGCCATTTGTAACCAACGCAAATATAATTCACCATCTGGCTGATCGATAAATCCACCAATGTCAGAACCAATAAAAGACATTCCTGAAATTGCTACTCGCTGACATTGTTTGTTAGCTATTTTTAGATGCTCCCAACTTGCCACATTATCTCCAGTCCATCCAGAAGAATATCGTTGACCTCCTGCATAAGTAGAACGGGTGATCACAAATGGTCTTTTTTCAGGAGCATTTTGTTTGAGTCCATGAAAAGTTCCACGAGTCATTTGCATGCCATATACATTGTGAGCTTTTCGATGGCTACAAGGATTTCCATCATAATCATGACGAACATCATTATAAAAAGTCTTCTCTGATTGAGTAAAATTATCTGCTAAAAAAATGGCTGGTTCATTCATATCATTCCACACACCATGAACGCCTAAATCAGCAATCATTTCTTTGTACAATCCAGCCCACCATTCTCTAACCTCAGGTTTTGTATAGTCTGGAAAAAAACAATCCCCTGGCCAAACTGGTGCAACTAATAATGGCCCATCAGCTCGTTTGCAAAACATATCCTTTTCTAACCCTTCCTTGCATACCCAATAATCTTTATCGACTTTAATCCCTGGATCAATCATCACAACGGTTTTAAAACCATCTTTCTCCAATTCATCAATCATTCGTTTTGGATCTGGAAATTTTTCTTTATCCCAAGTAAAACATCGAAAACCATCCATATAATCAATATCCAAATAAATCGCATCACAAGGAATTTTTCTTTTCCTGAATTCGGCGGTAATTTCCTTTACTTGTGACTCAGGATAATAACTCCACTTACATTGATGATATCCCAATGCCCACATTGGCGGCAACTCTGGTTTACCCGTCAAATCCACAAATTGCTCTGCCACTTCAATCAACTCAGGTCCATAAAAAAAGTAATAATTCATCTCTCCTCCATCTGCCCAAAAACTTGTGACGTTAGCTCGTTCGTGTCCAAAATCAAAATAACTTCGGAAGGAATTATCAAAGAAAATCCCATAACTGATATCATTGTGAATTCCGTAATAGAATGGAATATTTTTGTACAAAGGATCTGTCCCTACTCCATACCCATAAGAATCTGTTCCCCAAATCGAGTAACGATTCTTTCGCATATTTGCTTTTCCAGTTTTATCTCCTAAACCATAAAAATTCTCTTGGCTTTGTAATTTTTTGCTCATTTGAACAATTGCCCCTCCAGTACTATCATGATCTTCCCAATGAAAACCTTTCTCATCTTCACAAATTATAGTTCCAGATTTATCCATCATTTTGGCTGTCAAATCTGATTTATTAATTCGGCAAATTACCCGTTGAGTGGTAATTCGATAATGATCTTCTTTTTCTTTAAATTCTATCTCAGGAGGAGTTGGCTGGAATTTTTTATCAATTGCATAAGAAAAATCATTTTCATAAATTCCATTGGAAGCATACCTAAATCGAATCAATCGATCAGTTAAAACATGAACTTGGAGTTCTACTTCATTTTCACAAATAAAATAAAATTGATTACCTTCTTGACGGAAAGAAACCACCTTCATAGGATATTTCTCATTTTTGGCTCTGATCATTACGTTTTCTTTTATAAATTCGCTCATTATGATTTAGTCTTTAACATGGATAATTTTAAAAAAATAGTCGGTATTTTTATAGAAAAATTCATTCCAAAAATTAAAATATTATTTAATATATTATTAGCTATTTTTGTTTTTAGCCGCCAAAGTTAAAAACTAAGATTAATCTTTCAAGTAATCCAAGAATAATTATCAAACATCAATAATCACCTTATGTTTCCATAAATTTAGCAGAATGCAAAAAAAACTAGTATACTTTTTGTCAAATTTACACTAAGCAGGAAATATTTTATATTTTTGTAGTAGGAAAAATTTACTTATTTTTCTTTTTTTTTAATAATCCTCGATAATCTGTTAAACAATCAATTACTGTGATGAAAAAAGTAAAAGTACTTAAACTTGGTTGGGAATTTCCACCCTTAATTAGTGGTGGATTAGCAATTGCCTGTTTCGGTATTGCCAAGGCGCTAGCCAAACAAACTGACCTTACTGTAATTCTTCCAAAAGCAAGTCAAGTTTCGATTTTAGATAATGCTAATGTGATAGGATTAAATAATATTGATGTCAAAATCACTAAAACGACTAATCAAGTTCAGGAAGAAATTTCAAAAAAGTATAGTGCTTTTGCTAGGACTCTTTTTGCAGAAGGAATGGAAAATGTGTCTCCCTACCCTTCTCTAGAAAAAACCAAAACGGATGGGACAAGCTCTACTTCTATTCATGTTGAAACTTCCACCCATACCAATCAAGTTTCGGAATCAACGACTGATACAACTTTTTTCAGTCGTTTTGAGTTGGATGAAATGTATGGAGACGACGTAGAGCAAAAGGTAGTTGAATACGCTGATTATGTTGCAGCATTAGCTGTTGATTTAGATTTTGATGTAATTCACGTTCATGATTGGATGACTATGTTAGCTGGAATTAAGGTAAAGCTCCAAAGTGGAAAACCTTTAGTGATTCATGCTCATGCACTTAGCTATGATCGAGCTGGACCTGAGGCACGTGGATGGAATTATGACTTGGAAAAATACGGAATGGAGGTCGCAGATGCAGTAATCCCTGTTAGTAGATACACAGGAACTATTGTTGAAAAACATTATGGAATTAATCCTCAAAAAATATTTCCAGTCCATAACGGAGTGGAACCAGTTGAAACATTTAGAGCCAAAAAAACTTTTCCTGAGAAATTAGTTTTGTTTTTAGGTAGAATTACTGGACAAAAAGGGCCAGAATTTTTCCTTGAAGTTGCTTCCAAAGTAATTGCAAAAAATGACAATGTTCGATTTGTGATGGCAGGAAGTGGAGATCGACTAAAACGAACCATCGAAAGTGGTGCTTATCGAAAAGTAGGTAATAAATTTCATTTTACCGGTTTCCTTAATCGTGATAAAGTAAATAAATTATTAGCCATGGCAGATGTGTATTGTATGCCTTCTGTTTCTGAACCATTCGGATTGTCTGCTGCGGAAGCTGCTCAATTTGGAATTCCTTGTGTTATTTCAAAACAGTCAGGAGCTGCTGAAGTAATGCAACATGCGCTAACTGCTGATTTTTGGGATATTGATTTGATGGCCAAACATATTATTGATTTAATCGAGGATGATGAATTAAGAAATGATGTGGTTACCAAAACTTTTGAAGATATAAAAACGGTTACCTGGGAACATGCAGTTGATGGAATTTTGGAAGCATACTCATACGTTTTGGGCTATGATGTCAAAAGCGATGAACCTGCTAAAGAAATGAAAATAAATCAACCAATAATAATTACCAGAAAAAAACAAATTCCAGCTACTCCAGTTGACATTCAGAAAGATGATTTGAAGAAAATAGAAGGGATTGGCCCTAAGATTGAATCTTTATTAAATGAGGGGGGAATCTATTCTTATGCTGATTTATCGCATACAAAGTATAGCAAATTAAAATCTATTTTAGCAGAAGCAGGAAGTCAATATAGTTCACACGATCCAAGTACCTGGGCCGAGCAAGCAGAATTAGCTGCAGAAGGAAAATGGAAAACTTTGGAAAAATTACAAGATGAATTAAACGGAGGTAAAAAATAATCCATAGCCTTAGAGACTGTTTTGATTTATGTTGTTAATCTTTTAGCACACATTTCAAAACAGTCTCTTAGAAAAAAATAATCAAAATCATACAATGAAAAACGTTTGCTTATATTTTAATCTACACCAACCTAACCGGTTGAAGCCTTATGATTTTTTTAAAATTGGACATGATCACTTCTATGAGGATGATCAGATGAATAAGAATTTTTTAGACAAAATCGCTAATGATTGTTATCTACCGATGAATGCGATTATGATGGAAAATATCCATCGCTTAGGAAAAGATTTTAAATTTTGTTTATCCCTTTCAGGCACCTTGATTGAGCAAATGGAAAATCATCGTCCTGATGTTTTAAATTCTTTTATTGAGTTATCCAAAACAGGTCAAGTTGAATTTATAGGTCAAACGTTTTATCACTCTCTCGCTTATTTGAACTCCTTGCCTGAGTTTGAACGACAAGTCAAAAAGCACATTTCGAAAATTGAAGAGCACTTCGGACAAACTCCAAAGGTGTTTAGAAATACAGGTATGATTTATTGTAATGACTTGGCTGGTCGATTAGAAAAATTAGGATTTCAAGGGGTAATGGCAGAAGGTTTGCCTCAATATTTGCAAGGACGATCACCTAATTATTTATATACCGCTCCACACACCAAAAAAATTAAAACCATTATTAAGAATTATAAATTATCTGCAGATTTCACCCATCGTTTTGCAGATAAAGGTTGGAGTGAATATCCTTTAACTCCTAAAAAATATGCAAATTGGATCGCCCATGACAAAGGTGATTGTGTCAATATCTATATGCCTTATGAAACCTTTGGACAGCACTTATCTACTGAAACTGGAGCCTTTGATTTTATCAAAAACTTACCTCAGGAGTTAAAAAACCAAGGCCTCAATTTTATGACCGCTTCAGATCAAGTGGAAAAATTAAAAGTAAAAGATGTCTTCGATGTTCATGTGCCCGTTTCATGGAGAGACTCTGAAAAAGACCTTTCCGCTTGGAGTGGAAATAATATGCAAAAAGAAGCTTTGCAAAAATTATATAGTTTGGAGGAGACGGTAATTAATTCAAAAGATAAAGACTTGATTCACGTTTGGAGTAAATTACAAACGTCTGATCACTTTTATTATTTGAATACGAAAACTGCTCAAGATGGTGAGACTAGGGATTATTTGAGTCCGTATGATTCGCCTTATTCAGGCTACATTTATTATATGAATGCCTTGGCGGATTTAGAGATTACTTGTAAAGAAAAAGATGAAAATTAAATAACCAATTACTAAATATGGAATAACTAATAGCCAAATCTATTTTAGAAAAAGTTGGACATTAGTTATTCCTTATTGTTTTTAGATCTCCGGCTCTTTATAAATAAACTGCAAATAAACCCCTGCCAACAAAGTTATCGCCGCTGAGGCAAAAAATGCCATCGGAAAATTAGCCGCATCATTTCCATACATCCATGCCCAAAATAAGACTCTCTCTTTCCCATACAATCAGAATGACAATTAAAAAGGAAAGCTAGCTGCTTGTGTTGGCTTAAAGTCTGCTTAGTATTGAACAGCAGGGGATTTGATTTTCCTTAAGTTGATGACATTAGACTGTCGGACGAAGTCCGCTTCCTTATTGTCAGTCTGCTTTGAATCGAACAGCAGGGGGCTTTAGCTAAACTAGTGGCTCTTCAAAAAACCATTGGGTAGAGTGTTAAATTTTATCCTCTTAAAATAACTACTTTTGCGATCTATAAATTTTGATAAACTAACTTTCATATGAAAAACTATGCTCTCTTATTTTTATTTTTTGTTTTCCTAATCATCGTAGTAAATCCGATTGGAGACTTCCCTCTAAATGATGATTGGAGATATGCCTACCCAGTAATGAGCTGGTTAGAAACTGGCTCAATTTCAATGTCAGATGATTTTGCTCCTACAATTTTGTTACAAGTTGTTTGGGCATATCTTTTTAGTCTACCTTTTGTAGATTTTTCATTTACAATACTTCGATTTTCTGTTTTAGTCTTAGCTTTTTTAGGCATTGGATTATTTTATAGAATTACTTACGAATTAACATCATCTAAAAAAATAGCCCTTTTTGGAGCTATAATCTTAATGCTAAATCCTCTTTATTTTAATTTGTCATTTTCATTTATGACAGATGTTCCTTTTTTATTTACCTGCCTTGCAACAATGCTTGCTATGCATCTATATTTCAAAAAGAATGAAAAGAAATATTTAATTTTCTTTATACTAGGAAGTATTGGAAGTTTTCTGATTAGACAACCAGGTATTTTATTTTTACCTGTTTTAGGTCTAATGATGCTATTGAAAAAAGTAAATAAATCGTCGATTTTATTTTTTGTAAGTATGTTGTTAATCTCTGCTGCCACCTATATGAGTTTTGATGTTTTCTTAAAACCATTAATGAAAATTGAAAAAGCTTATGTCCCTGTTACCCAACTTTTTTATGATTATTTTTTAGAAAACCCATTAAGTTTCATACTTGAGATTTTTAAAAAGTTGGTAAAAACAATTATCTATATTGGCTTTTTTTCTCTTCCTATTTTGCCTTTTATTTTTTCAAAAATAAAATCCGTAGGAGGCTTAAATAAAAAATTTATTCTTCCAATACTATTCTTTAATATAGTACTCTTGTTCTTTTTACATTCTATAGGAAAAATATTTCCTTTTGGAGGAAACATAATGTATAATTTCGGACTTGGCCCAGAGTTATTAAAAGACAATTATACATTAGAAATGACAAACACTCCTCGATTACCAATATGGGTGATGTACTTTTTCAATTTCATTGGGCAAGTTGTTGGATGTTGGGTTATTTTGATGATGATAAAAACTTACCACTTACTTTCCGATTTACAAAAGAGATTCTTTCTCTTTCTCTTTTTATTAAATACTATTTATTTGCCATTGATGTCTATCACGAGTTTTTATGATCGATACTTATTATTAACTTTTGCCTCAGTATTTTTGTATCTGATGTTATTTGTAGATTTTACAATTATAAAATTGCAAAATGCATTTTTTGTTTTGCCAATTGTTTTTATGAGCTATTTTGCCACAGCTGGAACAAGGGATTATTTATCATGGCACCGAGCGAAATTGGAAGCATTCCGCTTTTTAGAAAAAGAAAAAATAGACTTAAAAAAGATTGATGCAGGTTTTGAATTAAATGGATGGTATAACTTTCAAGAAGGTTGGGAATCACCTGACCATCTTTCTTTTTGGTGGGTAAACGATGATGAATATATTATTTCGTTTGGAAAAATTGATGGATATGATGTTTTAAAAAAATATCCTTTTTGGTCAGCATTACATTTTCAAAATCAAAATATTTTAATTTTGAGAAGAAAATAATTCTATTTTTTGTTAATTATTTCGCAAAACCTTTTAGCAACTACTTGATTGCCTTCTGCATTTAGATGACAAAAATCAAAATATAAAGGATTCGTCGTTTCATTTAAAACATTCGAGAAATCATAAATCCAATCAAGATTTTCCTCTTGAATTTTATTTCTTATTATTTTATAAACGATTTGAAAATTTTTTGCTTGCAAACCACTTCTTTCCTTATGTAAATACTCATGATTCGCAGAATCAATATAAATATTAGGTTGCAAAACTGCTATAAAATCACTTCCGTTTTGATTAGCAATATTATGAGAAGTCTTCCAACAGTTTAACAAATTATCTGCAACTTTCTCTGCACGATCTGAGTCAATATGACAAATGTAAGGTAGTTGAGATTCCTTAGTAATATATTTTCCAATCGTTCTATTTAATACTTCAACTGTATTACTTAAAAATAATTTATAGAAAAAACCTTTACCTAAAGCTAACATTGTATCATTTGCTTTTAGATAATTTTGAGTACTATTTAGTGTCATTAATTTTTGTCTAAATTGAAGTTCTCTTCTATGCCCTGGAATAGACATATCAGGATTACATAAAAAATCTATATCATTTACTCCATCATAAAACACAACTAAATCAGTCTTTTCTTTATTCAAAAAAACATTAATTAATGATGCTAATTCTTGTCTAGAATTAAATCCTGATTCACCGTGGTTGATTATTTTATAATCACCTGAACTACATTCCCCAAACCAAGAAGGAATTGTGTTTTTATCTAATACCCTAGCTCCCCACATCGTTGATCCGCCAAAAAAGCGAACTACTTTTCCTTCTTTTGAATTAATTGTTTTTCTTATTCCTCCTTCTTCTATATTCATATACTTCCCTTCAAATGGTTTTCTTTTCCAACCAACGAACGGTTGATATTCAGTTTGAAGGGTATACCATTCTTCCTGAAGTTCCCAATAATCTTTATTAGTCATGGAAGGAATGTTTGCTGTAAATGTTTTGTATTTATAGTCTTTATATTTCAGAATTAGCCAACATCCCATATTAGTAATAATCAACAAAAACATAAAAATTCCAATATTCCATAAAATTAATTTACTCCGTTTTTTCATAAGTTTGAATAGGTTGTTGTTAATAAATATCACGAATGTAAAATATATTTTAATAAAAAAAGAGAGCTGGCAAACTAATGCCAAACTCTCCCTTTCTTTTCATTTGAAAGCAATATTAATCAAGATCAATATTTACTACTTTTCGAACTAATTTATAGTTGCCAATCTTTAATTCTACAAAGAGAATACCTGATGGTAAATTAGTTGTGTTTATTACAGTTGAAAACTTACCTGTAGCAGGTGGTCTATCTTGAAAAACTGTTTTTAATCGTTCTCCTAGTGGTGAAATTAAATTCAAAGAAACTAATTCCGATTCCTTACTTTCTATAGAATAATCTATATGTAAATTTCTGCTCCTGCTGTCCAATACAATTCCATCCATTTCACTAATTCCACAGAATAGAATGCTCGTTACCAATTCTGCTAGTACACGAATCTTGATTGCAGACTTAGTCCGATAGTCTACAAGTCCAAGGAGTCAAAAACAAAGAACCAATAAAACACAACTTCAACTACACAGCTTCCGGCTCTTTATATATAAACTGCAAATAAACCCCTGCCAACAAAGTTATCGCTGCTGAGGCAAAAAATGCCATCGGAAAATTAGCCGCATCATTTCCATACATCCACGCTGAGAATAAGGCTCCACTACCAATTCCTACCTCCAATGCTATGTAAACTGTCGCCATCGCTCGTCCTCTTTTTTCATCAGGACTAATATCAATCACCCAAGCAAAAACAGCTGGCGAAGCTACTCCTGTAGAAAATCCTAAGCAACCCGCTGCCATTAATAAAGTCGTCGAACTATTGGCTAATCCTAACAGTACCAATGATATAGCCACCAAAACAACTGCTACCTTGATTACTATGACTCTTCCATAGTTATCCGAGACTCTTCCTGCTACGGCTCTTGACATTACTGAAAAAATAGTAAAACCCGTAAATAATAATCCCTTGTTAGCTAATCCTAAATGCTCAGATTGATCAGGGGTAATGGTCAACATCACTCCAAAACACATATAAATAAATAAAGCAACTATGGCTGGTGGAATTGCAGTTGGTTCGATTATTTCATGCTTCGAAATTTTCAATAAGGAAGGTTTAAATTTTTGAGGTTTTTCCAAAGTCTCCTTTAATCCTAATAAAATTCCAATTGAAACCAATGCTATAAATGAGGAAAGATAAAAAGCAATATCCATATTATACTTCATGGCAATATAACTTCCAATGGGTGGAAACATCGATGCACCTACATTCATACTTATTCCTAAGATTCCCATTCCCTCGCCTCTTCTCAAGACTGGAATAATATCAGCGGCGTAAGCAGTAGAAGCAGTTGGCTTAAAACCCGTAGAAAATCCATGAAAAAAACGAAGTAATAAAAATCCTCCGACCGTAGTCAATATTGGATATAGCAAACTACAAATTACACAAACCAATGTCCCAATTATCATCACCGGAACTCTGCCAATGGTATCGGTTAATTTCCCACTAAATGGTCGAGATAATCCCGCTGACAAGGTGAACAAGGCAATGATTAAACCTTTGTAATCCTCCCCTCCTAAACTAGTCAAATAGGAAGGTAACTCTGGTACTAGCATGTTAAAACTCCCTGCGAAAAGTACATGACTTAAGCATAATAAGAGAAACGTAGTAGTATAAAGTTGATCATTTTTTTCAACCATCCGCGAAAATAGAATTAGCTGAATCATCGACCTAATTTTATCAGGTTTTTTTAAAAAGAATTCTAAAATGAATATTCTTTATTCATCTGATTTTTGGTTCTAGAGGAATTCATTTGGTCATTTATAAAAAGTTATTGAGTTATTGATTATTAAGTTATTT
>CAYGRM010000125.1:0-16636 GCA_964352225.1 uncultured Saprospiraceae bacterium
ACCACATAGACACATAGAAAACATAGTCCTCAGAATAATTACAGTTTTCTATGTGCCCTATGTACCTATGTGGTAAAAACGTACTTCAAAAGTTCACAAGATTTGCCTAGGAACCAAAAAAATTAAAAACTATTTCAAATCACAGTATCTAAAAAAAGAGCGGAGCACTAATTTAAACTAGTACCCCGCATCTTATCTCTACTTTAAAATTTGATGTAGTACGCTTAATATTTTATCAATTTAAAATATCCAATCGACCCATTCTCATTGCTCACTTTTAGAAAATAGGAACCTGCTGGCAATTGATGATTGATCTCTAAATTGATTCGATGGTTCCCTTTTTGTAAATCTATTTTTTTGTCATAAATTTCTATCCCTGTAACACTCCACATCGTCAATTGCAGCTCTTGGCTAGTTTCTAATTCAGCTTCTAATGATAAAAAATCAGAAAAAGGATTTGGGAAAATATCTAATTTCGAAACTCCTTGATCTAAATTATTAACAGCAGTTTCCATCATAATGGTAAAGGTAATTTGGGAAATACAACCATTTCCATCTTCTACAAAACCTGCATAATTTCCGCCTGGAAGGGCAAGAAATAATTCACCTGATTGAAAATTAGCTCCATCCAAAGAATATAAATATGGCGGAGTTCCTCCACTTCCCTCAAAGGTAACTGTTCCATTTCCATTGCCAGTATCATTGGTGGTTGCAATCACTTCAATTACTAATAATTCAGGTTCATTAATTTCAACTGTTTGAATTTGAACACAGCCTTCGCCATCGGAAACTTGGGCCTCGAACATTCCAGCAGGAAGATTAGTGAACACGCCGCTGTTATTATTTTCTCCATTCAAAGTATAAGTGAAATCTTCATTGCCACCTGAAGCGCCCAAGATTACTTCTCCTGTCGATGCTCCAAAGCAGTCTACTGGAACGACTCCAACCAATTCTAAATTAACCTCAGTTGGTTCTATAATTTCAAAAGATAAAATAGTAGAACAGTTATTTGGATCGGAAACAGTTACGTTATAATTACCTGATGGTAAATTTTCAAATACCCCTGTGGTATTGACTACGCCATCTAATTCATACAACAGTCCCCCAGAAGGACTTCCTGCTACAATGTTAATAGTACCATTTTCATTTCCAAAACAATCAACATCTGTTGTCCAAGTACTTTCCACTTCGATGTCGCTATTTTCTGAAATTACTACCTCAGTAACAACTTCACAACCACTTCCATCAGTAGCAGTTAGATTATAGGTACCCGAAGAAAGATTTCCAAAAACACCCGAACTATTTGTTTCTCCATTTAATTCATAAGTAAAATTCCCTGTCCCATTTATTGCTTGAACTTCAACAGAGCCAGTTGCTGCACCTGCACAATCTGCTGCGATATTATTTAAAATCTCAAGCTCAATTTCAGTTGGTTGATCTATCGTAATGGAAATAATTTCTGAACAATCCATCTCATCGGTAATTAAAATCTCGTAAGTTCCCGCTTCCAGATTTTCAAAAATTCCTGTCAGATTAGAAATGGAATTTAAAGTATAAGTTGGCATTCCTGTTCCACCTGTTGCAGTTGCTTGAATAGCTCCAGTCGAAGAACCGAAGCAATCAATAGAAGCAATTTGAGAAATAGTTGGAATTAATTGGTTAGGTTCTGTCAAGACAAATTCTTGGGAGAAGGAACAACCATTTTCATCAGTTGCGATTAAATCATACGTTCCAGCTTCTAGGTTTTCGAAAATCCCTGTGGTATTGGTTTCGTTGCCCAAAGTATATTCAATATTACCAATTCCACCTGAAACAAGAAGTTCTATCGAGCCATCATTTCCTCCGAAACAATTGACAAAATTTAAATTTCCTGTAGTAAGTTCTAGAGCCTGAGGTTCTTCAATTACAATTTGAATTGAGGTCATACAATTATTTTCATCGGTTACAAACACCTCGTAAGTTCCTTCGGAAAGATTTTCAAAAACCCCAGTTGAGTTGGTTTCATTTCCTAAAGTAAATGTCAAATCACCTGTTCCTCCATTTGCGTCTAACTGAATCATTCCATTTGCATTGCCATTACAATCAACAGATTGGGTTTCAATATTTTCAAACTCGATAGTTTGTGGTTCATCAAAAGTGTAGGATATTTCTTCCACACAACCATTGCCATCGGTAGCGAAGAAAGAAAAAGTTCCCGCTGAGATTCCAGAGAAGATTCCAGTTGTATTCGTTTCATTTCCAAAAGAATACTCAAAATTATTTGTGCCTCCAACAGCTAAAATTTCAATCATTCCATTTGCTTCTCCAGCGCAGGTGATCGTTTGATTATTTACCACAGTTGTAGAAATTTGGGTAGGCGAAGTGATGGAAATTTCCATTTCGTCGGTACACCCATTTTCATCTTCGATAGTAAAATTAAAAGTACCTACGGCTAGGTTTTCAAAAATTCCAGTTGTGTTAGTTTCATTTCCTAAAGTAAATTGAACCGTGCCCGTTCCTCCATTTGAAGATAGATTTACTACTCCATCTGAACCTTCATAACAATTCACTTCCGTGAGATTAGAAAGTGATATTTCCAATTCATCAGGCTGAGCAATCATTACTTCAATGGTTGATGAACAATTATTTTCATCTTCTATAATAATGCTATAATTCCCTGCTGTTAAATTTTCAAATACCCCTGTAGTGTTGGTTTCGTTTCCTAATGAAAAAGTCAACGTCCCAACTCCACCAGCTGCATTTACCTGAACACTCCCATTATTTCCACCAAAACAATTCACATTTTGAGATTGAGAAACTGAGCCATTAAGTGAATTGGGTTCATTAATATCTACTTCCAACGATGCTGTACACCCATTCCCGTCAGTCACTTGAACAAGATAAACACCGCCTGAGATACCATTAAAAATTCCGGTGGTATTCGTGGTACTCCCTGCAGAAAATTCATAGTTCCCTACTCCACCATTTGCACTTACTTCTATCGCTCCTTCTTGTCCCGCACAAGATGCTTGATTGACATTTTCTAAAACAATATTTAACTCAGATGGCTCATTGATTTGGAGATTAACTGTTGTTTCACAATTGTTTTCATCCAATACTTGAATAGCGTAATTACCTGCTCCAAGATTTGGAAACTCCCCAGTAGAATTGGTATTTCCATTTAATGTAAATGTAATGTTACCTATACCACCATTAGCTTCTAGCGAAATCAAACCTGAGTTTCCACCAAAACAATTGACATCCTGTTGGGTCAAAATATTAGTCAATAATTCTGCTGGCTGTGAAATAGTTGACTGAATCGTGGTTTGACAATTATTGCCATCGGTAACGGAAATGGTATAATTTCCTGCAATTAAATCATTAAAAATACCTGTCGTATTTGTTTCTGTTCCATTGGAAAATTCAAAATTCTCCACACCTCCGTTTGCAGAAATCTCTAGGCTTCCGGTGTTATTTCCAAAACAATCTACAGCTACATTTTGAAGTACTTGAACTTGAACTTCTGTTGGTTGAAAAATTTCAAAATCAACCATTTCTGAACAATTATTTTCATCCAAGATCATCACTTGATAAATGCCCGCAGGAAGATTATTAAACTCACCAGTTGTATTGGTAGTGTTACCTAAAGTATATTGAATCACGCCTGTTCCACCTGTGGCAGAAACAGTTGCGGTTCCATTATTTTCTCCAAAACAATTTAGATTGGTTTGTTGAGCTAATTGCGCATTTAAAATTGCTGGCTCTGTAATTTCCACCGTCATCTCATCATCACAACCAACGCCATCGGTAATCTCAATTAAATATGAACCTCCAGATAAATTCGTAAATACATTGTTAGAACCTTGGTTAACACCATTTAAAAAATAAGTAAAATTCCCAATACCACCATTCGCCTGCACTTCGATTTGACCATTTCCTTCTCCGTTACAATTAATATTTTGAGCGTTGGTAATAGATAATTGAACTTCTGAATTTTGGGTAATTTCTACGGAAGAAGTTACTTGACAATTATTTTCATCAGTCACTATAATTGGATACGTTCCTGCTGATAAATTATTGAAGGTAACTGAATTTCCAGTCAAAACATTTCCATTCAAATCAACTGAAATCGTTCCCGTTCCTCCAGAAGAATTTATTGTAACTGAACCATTATTTTCTCCAAAACAATTGACATTTTGCTGTGCTCCAATATTTGAGACCAATGCTGTAGGTTCAGAAATGACCACTTGAACCGTCGTCTCACAATTATTTTCATCCAAAATAGAAATCGAATAATTACCTGCGGAAAGATTATTAAATTGACCGGTGGTATTCGTTTCAGTTCCCAAAGTGTATTGTAAATTGCCTGTTCCCCCTGTCCCATTTACCGAGACAGATCCATTATTTTCTCCATTACAATTTAAATTTATTTGTTGGGAAACCTGGGCTTCTAAAACTGGAGGTTCAGTAATTTCAACACTTATTTGATTCATACAGCCGGCACCATCCATACTTTCGATGATATAAGTTCCACCTACCAAATTAGTATAAGTACTATTACTACCTTGATTGACTCCATTGAGAGAGTAGGTAAAATTTCCAGTTCCACCAAGTGCTTGAGCAGCAATCAATCCATTATTTTCGCCAAAACAATTGACATCTTGAGTATTGGTTGTAAATAAATTAATTTCTGCATTTTCACTAATTGTAACCGAGGTAATTACTTCACAATTATTTTCATCCGTAACAAGAATTGGATAGATCCCTGCTGCTAAATTTTCAAAAGTTTCAGAATTACCCGTTGTCGTATTTCCATTAAATAGTATCGATAATATTCCAGTTCCGCCTGATGCATTAATGGTTACAGACCCTGTATTACCGCCAAAACAAGGGATATTATTTTGGTTACTCAACCCAACGGTTAGTTCTGCTGGTTCAGTAATTTCCACATTTAAGCTTTCAACACATCCGTTTTCATCGGATACATCTATATTATATATCCCACCAGAGAGGTTATCAAATACATTGCTACTTTGATAGCCTTGTCCATTGATTTGGTATAGTAAATTACCCGTTCCACCTTGTCCATTTACTTCAATTACACCATTATTATCTCCATGGCAATTCAAGTTTGTTTGAGCAGAAACTGAAAATTGAATAGCACTTGGTTGGGTAACTGTCACATTAAGAAAGTGCTGACAATTATTTAAATCGAGGGTAGCTACCGAATAAGTTCCCTCTGGTAAATTCGAAAATATATTGTTAGAAATATACGGTTCTCCATTAAAAGAATACAGATAATTTGGTGCTCCACCAACCGTTTCAATAACAACTTGACCATTACTATTTCCATTACAATCAATTGGAGTGTTATTCAAAACAAAAGAAATTAACTCAATAGGTTCATTGAGAATGACCGAAGTAATACCTTCGCAATTCAATTCATCTCTCGCAATAATTGTGTAGATACCTCCTGAAAGATTAGTGAAAAAATTATTGGTGGTGAATGGTCCATTATTAATGCTATAAGTATAACCGCTTCCACTATTGGTTCCCCCTACTCCATCCACAATAATAAATCCATCGTTCATACCAAAGCAACTAACATTGGATTGAACACTAATAATCGGCACTACTGCAGTTGGTTCAGAAATGGTCACATTCATTGAAATAGTACTCGATCCATCAGCTACTTCTACCACATAAGTTGAGGCGGTTAATCCCGTGAATATATTACTATTTTGAGGTGTTCCTCCATTAATATTATAAGTATAACTTCCAGAACCACCTGATCCCAGAACGGTAATTGTGCCATCGTTTCCGCCATGACAAGTAACATCAGTTTGATCTACTAATTGAAGTGCTAAAGGAGCAGGTGGTGAGGATGTACAGACAATATTAGCCGAGTTCAATAAACTTGATCGAGAAGAATTTAAAATATCATGCATCCGATTTCCCTGCCCAGTCGTAAAGGCATTCATGCAATTATCGTTGACATAATCCATATAATTCATAAACATGTCTCCTCCATTACTACAACTTGGACTTGGGTGATTTGGACAGCCAAAATTATTGGAAGACTGAATAGGCGTATCGGCAATATTATCATCACTAGAACAACCTCCACTTCCCCAAATATGACGAAGACCTAAATAATGTCCTACCTCATGAGTGGCAGTTCGCCCCAAAGCATAAGGCGTGCAAGTACCAAATCCTGGCCCTCCAAAAGTACAGGATGCCACGACAATTCCATCCAAAGTGGCATTAGGTAAACTTCCTGTGGATGGCAAATAAGCCCATCCTAAAATACCTCCTAAGTTATCTCCAACCCATAAATTCATATAATCATCTCGGTCCCAACCTGTAGCAGATTTGATGGCAAATTCATTGCTATTTAGATTTTGAGTGGTACCGTATCGAGTAATTCCATCCGTTGGATTTCCTGAAGGATCAACTGATGCCAAACAAAATTCTATCTCCACATCAGCAGCTGGAAACACGGGCGGGGTATTTCCTGCATCAGAATTGGTTCGACGAAAATCTTCATTTAAGACTGTAATTTGAGACTCCACATGTGCAAGGGAAAAATTAACTCCAGTTCCAACTGCTTGCCCAGGAGGGTGACAGATAATTACATGAACTGGAATGGTAATAACAACTGAAGAGCTTTTGCCAAAAGTACTTGAGCTTGAAGTCATGGGTTTCGCCAAATCTTCTTCCAGCGCTTTTTTATAACTTGGATCTGCATCAATGGCCATTTGCATTTTTTCATCTGTATGGCATCGTTCAGGAGCAGTATTTTTTATCGTATTTTGGGAAAATAAAAATGAGGGTAGCATTAGAAATAACATTATTCCTAACCATTTAGTAAGTTGTGAAACGGACATAGTTTTTGACAATTGTTGGTTTTGTAATTTTTACTATAAATTGCATTAGGGGTGTTGTCAATTTGGTTTCAAGGGAGAGAATACTTCAAATAAACATCTTAATATAAGAAAACACTAATTTCTTAAAAAGATACATGTTTTTAGAATAAATTTTTTCAAGAAGTTATTTCCCGACATTTTATATTACGATGCTTCTTTTTTAAAAAACTTGTGGAGAGGAATGAATTTTAATTAACGCAAAAAATTAAATAGGTAAAAAAAGCTCTATTGCTCTTTTTTTTATTTTTACTTACCCTAAATTTTCACAGATTTATAAAATGTGAATCTGTGAAAATTTGTGAAATCTGTAGTGAAATACTAAAAGAAAAAGGACATTAATATCTGCTAAAATCCAGTAGTTAAATTTCATAAAACCCAAATTATTTTTCAAAAATATACCCATCTCGCAATCTAACCCATACTTGAGTCCCATCACTTATATTAAGTTCCAACAACCCCGAAAGTCGAAGGCCATCTTCATAGTTGCTAATTTTTCCAACATAAACAGCATGCTCGTATTACCCCGATCTTCCTTCGAATGACCCAATATATTTTTTATCAGAACGAAAAATATGAGTGTGAGTGTTACCTGAGAGGAGGAAAAGAGAGAAAGCTAGAGTTCTTTAAGTCAATCGATATAACAACTTTAGCTATTCTACTTGCACTCTCCCGAAGTTATCAAAGCTACACTACGGGATTTGTCTAAGCCCCACTTTTTTTTGATAAAAAAATAAATTTAAGGAAACTTTTAAAGCCTAGAAATGCTTTATGAGAATGGATTGAAATTTGAATAATATCTATGAACGAATTTTGATTTCGAATAAAAATAAATTCATTTATTACTAAACAACACTCTAAAATGAAAATAATTGCCACACTCCTTTTCCCAATCTTTTTAATTGCCGCTTGCGCTGGTTTACCAAAAAATCAAGCTTCCATACTTACCGAATTCACCGATGCTAATTTTCAAAAATCAGCTTTGAATAAAAAAGGGGTGACAGTCGTAGAGTTTTGGGCTATTTGGTGTGGACCATGTAAAATGATTGATCCCATCATAACCGAATTAGCCAATGAATATGGGAAAAAGGTAACCATCGGAAAAATGAATGTCGATCAGGAACCTGAAACAACTAAAAAATTTAATATTAGAAGTATACCAACCATCTTGATTTTCAAAGATGGAAAAGTCGTAGATAAACATGTGGGAGTGATTTCGAAAAGGGCTTTGAAGAAGAAAATTGAGGTATTACTTTAACTTAATAATTGATACGTAAACAAACTGCCCAAATACGCCAAGGCAGTCATAAATACAAACTGAATCATCGCCCATTTCCAACTCTTGGTTTCTCTTTTTACCACCGCCAAAGTACTCATGCATTGCATCGCAAAAACATAAAAAATTAATAACGATAAACTCGTCGCTCGATTATAAATGAGTTCTCCCGTGTCGGGACTTACCTCGGTCGCCATACGATCAATCACCGAAGTTTCTTCTGCATCACTTCCAATACTATAAATGGTAGCCATCGTTCCAACGAAAACTTCTCGAGCGGCAAAAGAGGTTATCAATGCGATTCCAATTTTCCAATCAAAACCTAGCGGTCGAATGACTGGCTCAATAAATTTTCCAACAAGACCTGCGTAAGATGCTTCTATTTTTTTTGCAGCAATAAGATTTTCAGTTGCTGCTTCATCTAATTTTTTATCCAAGGCAACGGTTATTGCTTGCTGCTCTGCGATTTTCATTCCATCGCCAGGAGCAAAACTTGCCATCAACCAAAGCACTATCGAAATCACAAAAATCACCTTTCCCGCCTCGATCACAAACGTCTTGGTTTTTTCATAAACGTTCAACAAAACATTCCTGACCATGGGCATTCGATACACCGGCATTTCCAACATCAAGTAACTAGTCTCTTCTGTTTTTAAGATTTTATTAAAAATCCAACCTGCTCCTAGCGCGGCTACAATCCCCAATAAATACAAGCCCATAAAGACCAATCCTTGCAGGTTAAAAATACCCCAATACTGATCGGCAGCCACTACAAACCCTACCAAAACTGCATAGACTGGTAACCTTGCCGAACAACTAATCAAAGGCGTCACCATAATCGTAATCAACCTTTCTTTCCAATTTGAAATGGTTCGAGTACTCATAATTGCGGGAATCGCACAAGCTCCTCCCGAAACCAAGGCCACGATACTTCGACCATTCAATCCAAATTTCCGCATCGAATGATCAAATAAATATACTGCCCTTGCCATGTAACCCGACTCTTCCAGAATTGAAATTAAAAAGAAAAGTATCGCGATCTGAGGGATAAAAATCAATACCCCACCAAGGCCTGCCAAAATTCCATCAGTCAATAAATCACGAAACATGCTTTCCCCTAACAACACTTTTACGATTTCATCTAATTTTCCAAAACCTGCCTCAATCAAATCCATTGGATACCCTGCCCAACTAAAAATAGCTTGGAAAATTAACACCATCAAACCAAAAAATATCAAGGGGCCAAAAAAGCGATCAGTCACCACCTTATCTACTTTATCGCTAAAGGTTTCTTCACCCGTTTTTATTTTAGTTAAAGTCTGCTTCACAATTGGTCCAAATTTCTCGAACCGTTGCATCGTTTCTCGTACTTGATATTTTAATCCATCAAAGTCTGCCGAAACAATCGTTTTTATTCTAATTCTTTGGGCTGCAGTCAAAAAAGGTAACCAATCATGATGTTGAGCCCACAACCAAGCTTGATATTCTGAATTCAGTCCAAACTCCATTTGGAGTTCCTGAGCTATCTTTTTTTCCTCATCTGAAAAATTATATTTCAATTGATTTTTAGAAAAATCAAAATCTCCTAACAATACATTTACAATTTCCTTTTTAAAGTCTTCGATCCCATCTCCGGTTCTTCCACTAACTTGTACGATAGGCACATTAAATTTTTTGGAAATTAACTTCATATCAACCTCTAGCCCTGATTCTTGTGCGATATCTGCCATATTTAAAACCAAAATCATTGGAATACCTAATTCCCGAATTTGACTAAATAATAATAGATGTTTTTCCAATTGAGTAATATCAGCCACATACAATATCGCATCGTACTTTTCCCCTTCTTTCCAAGCATTCTCCAAAGCCTCGGGACGTGCAAAAGTCCCGACCACAATTCGTTCATCAATTGAAGTTGGATAAAAACTATATGTACCAGGAAAATCTACGAAATTAACTTTGATGTCGTCGGTAAGATTTACGACACCAGATTTTTTATCGACGGTAACGCCGTGGAAGTTTCCTACTTTTTGACGTAGGCCGGTGAGTTGATTGAAGAGGGAAGATTTGCCACAGTTAGGATTGCCAATCAGCGCAACTTTAAAATTTTGCATGAAAGGATTTTATTAATTCGCGACTTCTTCTAACAATATATTTGCAGCTTCGTTTTGTCTAACTGCCATTCCAAAACCATTCACTTTGATGAAAAAAGTTTTGCCAGCACTTGCTTTTCGCACCAGCTCAACTAAGCTTCCAGGGAGCATTCCCATGGTCATTAATTTTCCACCCATTTGAGAATCAGCAAAATTTTGAACGATGCTTTTTTGTCCTATTTTTAATTCACTTAATTTCATTATTCTGCATTTGTTGTAAAAACCCCAATGAATTCAAGGTTTTCGCCTTTAAAAAATCTCTTATTTGGATTTAGTCAAAATAAATAATAGGCGAATATACATCACAATTTACATACTTTCAAAGTGTTAAATAAGGTTTCTAAAAAATTACCTAAACATGACTTTCTATACCTAATATTAGGTATCAGAGAGTTTAAAAATTTTAATTCAACTTTTACCATTTACCTTTCCTATTTTTTTACCATATTTATTAAATATCTTTTCTTTTTAGTCCAAAATATCAACGCATGAGTTTTATAGACCACCATAAATATGATTTTGACTTTTATGTTCAAGATGGAGTTTTAACGCCTGAACAAGTTGAAGAATTACGCCCACTTTTCAATAGTGAAAGTCGATTGATTTCAACTTTGCAACAGATCATTTGTGATAGAGAATTGCATCAGCGGTACAACGAATATTTTAAAGATGTGAGTACAAGAGGAAATTTAACGCTTGCTGAAACAGGAGTCGACGAAAAAATCGTGGAAGAAATTCAAAGAGAACAAACTTATCATCTGAACCTACTGCATGCCTCCAAAATTATTTCAGAAGCCGAAAGAGAGAGAATTCAATCTCACATTGATAGAAAAATTTTCAAAAAACTGCTCAACATTTTCATGTTGGCAAGAACTTATACAGATCGAAAAAAGGATTTTCAAAATTTGAAGAAACGAATGGAAAAATATTATGAAGAAAATTTATTGACTTCAGTTCCTTTAGTTTCAAGCCAAGTTTTAGATAGCTTTGATTTTGTCAAATATCATACTTACCATAAATATTTCGACCCAAAAGATTACCTCAATGAGCAAGGAGAAAAAAATGTAATTGCATTGTTACAAGACATCATTTCTTTTCTTCCTGACAAAGAAAATTTTGGAAAAGTCTTCACAGAAATCCGAGAAGATGGACGAGAAATATATTATACCGCCTATAAAGATTTGATGATTACAATTATCTACAATGGGAAACCTATTTCTTTACGCACCCATATCAACTATAAAAATTTCGATGGAAATGTGAAATCTGATTTTAGATCAGAAGATAATGTTTGGAAGTTTTCAGAAGCTGCAGATATTTTTAATAAAATTTATGGCAGTTTAGGGAAAGATGAGCGACTCTACATTGTTTCGGACAGACCCTATACTTATAATAATCCATCCAACGAAAATAGTAATTTTGCCATCATTCTCGGAAGTCAAAAACTTGGCAAACTCCCATGGATTTGTTCTAACCAAAGAGACCCAGAATATTTTAAAACCACCAAAAAAGAGATTAATAACTTAGTAGATACGATGGAAGAATCTGGTTTGCTACAAAAATATTCTCCAGAAGAAATTGAACATGGAAAACATTTGGGACACACCAATTTCATTTACTCAGCAGAAAGAATTTTTTGGTTTTTTGATTATTTCGTGATGGCCATTTGTCCTAGAGAAAATGATTCGTACCAATATTTTATGGAAAAGATACCTAAAATGGTTTACGGGAATGTGTTGTTACAAGATTGGTATGAGGAAATGGAAAAAGGAATTTTAGGCTTTACCTTGAATGGAAAAAAATATGAAACTGATCAATTATTAAAAAATCAATGTGATCCATTTTTTATTCTTTTTATCAATGAAGCATTGCAAGATCAAGGGCTAGGTCAATTTTATAAATGGGAAAATGACTTTGACCCACATGAGCAATTTTCCATTATTTATTCGACTCCCGAAGTGATCGGCAAAGTTTTCAGGTGGGAAAATCCGCAACTGAAGTTCTCAGAATTGGAAGAGGAGAATATTAAATTTTGGAGATCATAATTGGGAATATCGATTTAAGAACAAGGATTTATAATTTGAGAAGTTTGACGATATTATTTGATTTTTTGCTATGAGTGATCTCGTCAAACTTCTCAAATCCTTGTCCGTAAATCGTTATTCGATATTCCCAATCATCGCTACTACCCTTGCAGGCGCAGCTGATGCCCCTTTTATTTTTAATGGAAAAACCGCCACCTTAAATCCCGAATAAGGCAAAGCATCCAAATTAGTCAACTGCTCCATATGACAATATTCCTTATCTCGCCCCACTAAATGCGCTTCCCAAAACAATTCAGAATTATTGGTCTCCTTGGCTTTTTTAATCAAATAAGGCAATGGCAAATCCCAGCCCCAAGCATCGATTCCCATCACTTTAATTCCTTGATCGATAAGCCATTCGGTAGCTTCTGCACTCATACCTGTTCCTTTTTCAAAAAACGTTTTTGTTCCCATATGTTTGTCTCGTCCTGTTTTTATCAAAACAATCATCTTGGGTTTTAATTCCAGTTTTTCTTTTTCTAGAAAATCTTGCACATCTTTTTTTGAAATGGCATCGAAATCTTCTTTGTGTTTCATATCGATCACAATGCCTTCGCCAAAGCACCAATCTAGTGGCACTTCATCAATGGTCTTGGAAGGTTTTCCTTCACAAGTTGGACTGTAATGCCAAGGTGCATCGATGTGAGTCGTGGAGTGAACACCCATATTTTTTATGGTATCATCCGCCCAGCCAATAAAGTTTTTTGGAAAAAGTCGAAATGGTAAACCTAGATATCGAATCAACCACTTCGCCTTTCGATGTGCTTTGTGTTTGATTTTTACTTTCATAAAAAATGGATCGCCAGAGTTGTATTGGATGGTTTTCGAAAGATCGATGATTTTCATTTTGTGATTTTTTATTAGTAAGGAACAAACATAAAAGGAAGTAGTAATCAATCTCCCGATGGCGTGAGCCTAATATCTTTAAGTTAAAGTATTGTTCACGAACGAGAGATGGTAAGCTATGTAGCTTTGACTTTAGTCGAAGGCAGCAAGCACGAACAAAACAAAATTCATTCGGCTAAAGCCAAATCTACGTTATTATCCATCCCCAGAACTCAGATTTTTTCATTTCATAAATGTACTATTTGATTTTAAAATATCCATCGGGTACAGTTGATTAATTGGCAGCACCGTTGCATTGGCTTTTACAAACTGAACACCTTTGACAACTTGTGATCCTTTTTCGATAAATTTTCCTTTTTCAAAAAATTCATCGCATGGAATACAACCTAAAATCCATCCTTTAGATTGGTCGTTCAGAATCCGAAGAAAAATGTAATAATCTGCTCGTTGTTTGTGAATGCCATCCAAGTTGTGAGAATTAACCGTACACAAATAATGAGGATAAGGTTTGAACTTACAAGAGATCGTTTTGACCTCAAGTCGTTTTCCTTGATAGGTTAAATCGAAATTAAATTGGTCATCGAGAGTTTTGATTTTCAGAAAATCCATAACCATTTGTTCGCCAATATAACCGACAATAGTTCTTTTCTTTTCGGAACCAAACTTACTCAAACCTCGGTTTTCATTGAAATGTAAATGTCTTGTTTTTTGATGTGCGATTGATCGCATCTCGGAGGTGATAAGAATTTCTTGCATAGTATGTTTTTTAAATTATAGAGTTTTTTGCCGCTGACTTTAAATGACTTTTAAAATGACTATCCGCTGTTTCAAGTAAAATTAAGTCTGTGAAAAGTCATAAAATAGTCAATTCAAGTCTGCGGCAAAAATGTTTTAATCGCTTTAGCGATTGCCTTCGCCAACAGGGGCGGAACAGCATTTCCCGTCTGCACTCGAGCCTGAACAATCCCACCTTTCACTTCAAAATCATCTGGAAAACTTTGAATTCGACAACGCTCCCGAATCGTCAAACCTCGATTATCCATCGGATGCCCCAACTGAAATTGTGGCCGAATGCCTCCAGATACTTGAGTCGGACTCAACCCATCCCAGGCCAGTCGAATCCTTTGTTTGAACCTAGGATACATTGGCGTTCCGGGTAGAGTCTTTTTGATTTTTTGGATAGTGGTAGCTGGATGGTTAGGTGCAACATGATTTGTAATTATATTGTTACATTTTTTCCTAGCCCATTTTTGATATGCTGAAAACGGAGATTTTTGGTAATCTGATTTCGATTCATTTTTTTCTAAGGAAGGCAAATCTCCAATTGCTTCTTTGATGGTAACATATTTATTTTTTGTCCCAGCTCCATGTGATTTTTTAATTTTTGAAAAATCAAATTCTTGACCTTGCACACCAATAAAAAAAAGTCGTTGCCGTTTTTGAGGAACGCCATAATCAGGGGCAAAAAGGAGTTGACTTTTCACAGTCATTTTTCCCGCATGACTTAATTCCTTTTCAATTCTTTCCACAAAATCCCCTGAACTTTTCATACCAGAAACATTCTCGACTACAATACATTTTGGTTGAAGTTTTTTTACAAACCGAATAAATTCTTGGTACAAAAAATTCCGATCATCTTGCTCATGGCGCTTCCGATTATTGAGAGAAAAACCTTGACAAGGAACTCCTGCAATCAAAACATCGACAGAATGTTCTCCAAGTATTTTTTGAATTTGAGCGGGTTTTATTTTTTTAATATCTCCTAAAATAGTGGAAGAGTTTGGATGGTTGTGCTGAAAAGTTTCGATAGAAGGTGCATGGATATCGCACCCCAATGCAATGTGAAAACCAGCCATTTCAAAACCTAAAGAGGTGCCTCCACAACCACAAAATAGTTCGACAACGATTGGTTTTTTAGTGGGTATTTTTTTTCCTTTATTTAATTGAGGTTGACCATTCCAATAAGATGAATTCTCTTCAACTTTTACATTTTTTTCCCAAACCAATTTTTTAGAAATATCTTCGTGGTGAATGGTCATTTTACAAAAAATTATTTTTTAAGAGTGATACTTTTATTATCCAAAACAACTAAAATTTGGGCAGAATACAAAAGCTAAAAACATATTTAAATAACAATATGTTCTAAAGTGAGCCTTGCTCAATCATTTTTATTTTTTCTAAAACATTTATTCTAATTTTACCATTAAAAAATTATGCTTCGAAATTTATTACTACTTACTCTTATTTTTTCTATTATTTCCTGCTCTCCCAAGATTCCTAAAACCGCCTATGAGGAAACGAAAATCCCAACTGCTCCCGACTATGCGAAAAAAGAAAACTGGGCAGCGCTACCTACTGAAAAAGATCAAGCTGATCGCACTCCAGATCCTACTTTATTGGATTTACAAGCAACGGCAGAAGCCGATGTATTTTGGCTACATCCTACCACTTACACTAAAAAAAGAGGAAATACACTATGGAATGCTCCCACCAACGACCCAAAACTGAATAAAACAACTGACAATGGTTCCATCTTGAACCAAGCTAGTATTTTCAATGGAGCTGGAAAAGTGTATGCTCCAAGGTATCGACAAGCACATATCCAAGCTTATTATACTGAGAATAAAACTGCTGCAAAAAAAGCTTTTGCCCTTGCCTATTCTGATGTAAAATCTGCTTTTGAATTTTATTTAAAAGAGTATAACCCCGTCAATCCTTCGACTGGAGAACGACGACCAATCGTGATCGCTTCACATAGTCAAGGGACGAATCATGCGACCCAATTGTTGAAAGATTATTTTGATGGAAAAGAACTTCAAAAGTATTTGGTAGCGGCATACCTTGTGGGAATGCCTATTCAAAAAGATACTTTTCAAAATATTAAAGTTTGCGAAACGCCTGAGGAAACCAATTGCTTTTGTAGTTGGAGGACATGGAAATATGGTCATACTCCAAAAGTCTACTCCCCTAATAATAACATTGCAGTAACTAATCCTTTGACTTGGACAACGGATCCTAAACTTGCTTCAGAAGAATTAAACAAAGGAACAGTCCTTCAAAAATTCGAGAAAAATTTTACGGAAAATTTAGTTGATGCCAAAGTTCAAGATGGAGTACTCTGGGCCCATAAACCAAAATTTAGAGGAAGTATTTTTGTTACCTTTAAGAATTATCATATTGTTGATTTAAATTTTTATTACGTAAACGTGAGAGAAAATGCAATGGCGAGAGTAAAGGCATTTTTAGATCAATAATTTTACTGAGCGGGCAGAAGAAATTGACCAATTAAAAAAAGTGGTTCTAGATGAATACATTTGGTTAATTCCATTTTAAGGTATTCAAATTTCAATTGGATGCTAACGTTTACGAAACTTT
>CAYGRM010000126.1:0-13043 GCA_964352225.1 uncultured Saprospiraceae bacterium
CCCCTTTTTTCAAATTCAAAACGATTTTGAAAATAATGATAATTTTTTCTTCCGATCAATGCAAGATTCGTTGGGTGGTTTTTGGTTCAGAATGCTAAAAAGTGGATTGGGATATTGTTCTGGTTTGGGGGAGGAATTCAAAATTTTATTGAAACCTCCCCTAAATTCTTTTAACGGGGAAATAAAAAATTTCTGTACTGATGGAGACAACAATGTTTGGGTGATTACTCTCACCAATGGTTTATATCTTTTTCCAAAAGGGAAGGAAAATTATCAACATTTTGAACTAAAAGATTCCATCTTGGAAGCCGTTCCCCTTGAGGTAATATCTGATAATCATAATGATAGTTTACTTTGGATTTCTAATAAAAATGGATTGTGTAGAGTCAATAGATTCACTCACGAAGAAAAATGGTTTAATCCCTCAAAAGATATTTCAAATCTAGGACGAAATCTAATTGGAACAATCGAACAGGACGACGATGGGGAGATTTGGTTTTTTTTAACCCACGAAAATAACAGAAGACTGCTAAGTTATTTTGATACTAAAAAAAATCAATTCCACACACTTTCAAAACCAGATGATGAATTTGATTTTGGAGGCGGTAGAACCATCAAAAGAGTTGCACCAAATATCATTTGGAGAGGTACTCGAAAAGGATTAATTATCATCAACACTAAAGCTAAAACATTTGAATTTTTTAATGAAAAAAATGGACTTCCTGTTAATCAAGTCATGAGTGTTGTCCCAGAGGGAAATGGAAATATCTGGTTCACTTCACCACAAAGCTTTTGTAAATATGATGGGAAAAAATTTGAATGCTTTAAATCCAATCCTCAAATTGGAAGCTTTGTGTACCACTCGGCTACCAGATTAAATGATGGGAGGATTCTCCTTGGAGGCACTAAAGGATTGTTTATTTTTCACCCCGAAAAGATCAAAAAAGACTCCATTATTCCACAGTTGTATTTAACCAATTTTGAAGTTCATGATCAAAACAGAAAATTTGGAAAAGCCTATGAATTAATAAATAAGATCCAGCTCCCATTTGAAGATAATAGTGTAACCTTCGAGTTTTCAGGGTTTCATTTTTCAAGACAAAACCAAGTCCAGTATCAGCATCAATTAATTGGTTTTCAAGAAGATTGGATAAAAACACCTTCCAGTCGAAAAGTGTATTACAACAATTTATCTTCAGGCACTTATACTTTCAAAGTCAAAGCAGCTAATCCAGATGATTTTTGGACTGACGAAAATGATTTTTTGGAAATTCATTTAACCATTTTATATCCTTGGTATCGAACGAATTTGGCTTGGTTTATTTGGATTTCAAGTTTTCTGGGAATAATCTATTTCTTCTACTATTTCCAACTCAATCGCCGCCTCGCCGAAGCGGAAGCCAATCGGCTCAAAGAACTTGACCTTGCCAAGTCGCAACTCTATACCAACATCACTCACGAATTCCGAACACCGCTGACTATTATTTTAGGAATGGCTGAACAGGTAAAAAATGATCCTAAAAACTGGTTCAATGAAGGCCTAGAATTGATTCGACGAAATGGAAAACAGTTACTTAATTTAGTAAATCAAATGTTAGATTTATCCAAATTAGAATCTGGCAATATGCAGTTGAAATTAATCAATGGAGATATAGTGAGTTTTCTTAATTACCTCGTAGAGTCTTTTCATAGCTATGTAGATAGTAAAGATATTCGGCTGCATTTTGCTAGCGACTTCAAAGAATTCTTCATGGATTATGATCCTGAGAAAATGCAAAACATGATTTCGAATTTGCTTTCGAATGGGATCAAATTCACCCCTACAGGTGGAGATATTTATTTGGATATTCGAGCGATTCCAAATGAAGAGAAAACTATTCTTTTGCAAATCAGAGATAATGGAATTGGTATCGCCGAAGAACATCTGCCATTCATCTTTGACCGATTTTATCAAGCAGATTCTACTACAACTCGACGGAGCGAAGGCACCGGTATCGGTCTTGCTTTAACTAAGCAGTTGGTCAAATTAATGGGGGGTGAAATTAAAGTAGAAAGTGAAATCAATCAAGGAACCAAGTTTTCTATTTTACTTCCAGTAACAGAAAACGCAAAAAAATCGGATAGTCTGAAACTAGCCACAACTCCTTCACAAATAGGTGCAACAGTATTGCTAGAAAATAAAATAACCGAGGTGAATTTAGACGATACCCACGTAAAAAGCCCTTTGGTTTTATTAATTGAAGACAATCAAGATGTGATCACTTACCTTTCTTCATTCCTTTCAGCGGAGTATCAAATTGAAACTGCAACAAACGGACAACTTGGTATTGACAAAGCTATTGAGTTAATTCCGGATTTAATTGTAAGTGATGTCATGATGCCTGAAAAAGATGGATTTGAAGTTTGCTCTACCTTAAAAAAAGATGAACGCACCAGTCATATACCGATCATTTTATTGACTGCTAAATCTGACCAATCGGCCAAAATAGAAGGGCTTGCTCATGGCGCTGATGCCTATCTCGCAAAACCATTTAACAAAGAAGAATTATTGATCAGGATTGAAAAATTAATTGAATTGAGGAATCAAATGAGTCTCCATTTTCAGAATAGTAATTTGCTAGAAGTCATAGAAAAAAAACAGCCTACATTTGAAGATGTTTTCCTTCAAAAACTTATTCAAATTGTGGAAGATAATTTATCAGACGAACATTTTGGTTTACCAGAACTTTGTAAAAAAGCCGGATTAAGTCGCTCGCAATTATTTAGAAAGTTAAAAGCATTAACTGGAAAATCTACCACTAAATTTATTCGTACCATTCGTCTAGAAAAGGGAAAAATTTTATTGGAAACTACAGACTTAACTATTGCAGAAATTGCCTTTCAGGTAGGATTCACCAATCCAAATTACTTTACTCGAACTTTTCAGGAAACCTACGGAGGTTCACCAAGTTCATTCCGTAACCCATAGGTCAACTTTAGGTTTCAAAGCGACCGCTTGTGCTACGTTTGAGGAGGAATCAATTAATCTGCTAGAAAAAATTGATTTGTCATTTACCAAAAGAAAAAAAGGATATACTTTCAGTATCTACCAACTTAGAAGAATTGAAAAAAATTCGGATATTATTAAAGAATTGATTTATAAGTCATGAGTCCTTTATTCGTAAAGGAGAAAATACTAATGCTTAATTTGTTATATACTCCTTGCTGGAAATATATTAGACTTAATAAGTTAAACAGCCTTTTGTGTTACGATAGTGTTACAAACAAAAAAAGGTTACACAAAATGTGTAACCTAATTTCTTATAATTTATTGAAAATCAATAAATTATGTTTGTCGGGGCACCAGGATTCGAACCTGGGGCCCCCTGCTCCCAAAGCATAGGAGGCTATTTTATCAATAGTTATATACCTCTACATATTTTAACTAAAAACCTCATTATCAGTATATTACATATATAGTTTTTATAGACACTTGTTATTAATTCGTTTTATTTTGTTATATTTGCTTACACCATAGCTTACACCAAAATCAGTTACGAATTAAAGAAACATGGCAACATTCAAGATAATACTCTACAAACAAAAGATACTGAAGGACAATACTCATCCCGTTGTTTTACAAGTAATTCATAATAGCAAACCTACAAAAATATCTCTAGGTTACAAATGTGCGATTGAACAATGGGATTTCGAGAAAGAACAATTCAAAAGAAGTTCTAAGATTGAAAACTATAAATTAAAAAATAGCCTCTTAAGAAAAAGGAAAGTCCAAGCCGAAGAAACAATTGACAAAATTAACCAATTAGGAAAACCATTTACACCTCAACTTTTTCGAGAACTATTTACAGGAGTTCACAAAGAGATTTCAGTTTATGATTTCTTCAATGAACTAATGGAAGAACTAAAGAACAAAGGAAGCATTGGAAATAAAAATGCCTACAAGGATACCCGCAATGCCATTCAACGGTTTTGGGGGAGTAATAAAACATTAATGTTTCCAGATGTTAATTATAATTTTCTGAAAAAATTTGAAACGTTCCTTTTCAAAACTGGTTGCTCTGGTGGTGGCATCTCCTTTTACATGCGAACATTAAGAGCAGCTATAAATGAGGCCATTAAAAGAGGTTTTTTGGATAAAGAACTCTACCCATTTAATACTTCCTTCAATAAAAATGGGTACTCCCTAGCACATTTAAAATCAACGGCATCACCTAGAGCTTTATCTATTGACGACATGGATAAATTTAAAAACTTCGACTCCAATAATCATCGTAAACTGGAGCAATCTTATTTGTTCTTTCTATTTAGTTACTACTCAAGAGGAATGAATTTCAAAGATATGGCCTTGCTAAAATCTTCTAATATTTACAATGGGAGAATCAATTACACTAGAGAGAAAACAGGAAAATTTATGACAATCAAAATCTCAGAAAATCTTCAAAACATTTTAAATCATTTCGAAAAAAATGAAATGGATCACATCTTCCCTATTCTAAATGATTATCATAAAACTCCGACTCAAATTAAAAACAGAGTAAAGAAGCAATTAAAAAAACTAAATGCCGATTTAAAAGACATAGCACACATTTGTGATATTGATGCAGTAATTACATCATACGTTGCTAGACATACTTTTGCAAATACTTTAAAAAATAGAAAAGCAGATATTGAATTGATTAGTGAAAGCCTTGGTCATGCTGATATTTCAACAACTAAAGCCTACTTGAAAAAATTTGAAAACACCAAATTGGATACTTTAGATTCTTTGTTGTAATATAACTTTTTCATGTATATTTGTATTCTTGCTTTTCGGTCATAGAACCAAATCCCTTCCTACCAAATCAAAACTCAATTCTCGTACATACATTCCTGCTCTCCTTTTTGCAAACCTCTGTTTCAAATTAAACACTATGAATTCAATAGAAATTAACATTGTTGAAATCCTCCAAAAAGAAAGAGAAATTTTCAATTCAAATCCTCAGACTAACTCATATTCTAAATACGTAAAAGTGATAGAAAACCTATCTACATTGGTCAAAGAACATTTAGTTAAAGAGAAAAAGAGTCTAAAAAATAGAGAAGATTCGACGGATTGGTTTGATGGAAAAAAAGAGAATTATCCCTTACGAAAAGGGGATAGAATTCGATATAAACAATTCCCTGAACCAGATTATTTCACTACCAATATGAAATATTTTGAATACAAAAATGAAGAGACTCAAATCACAATCAGAACCACTCATTCAGATTATAATCTCATATTAGCCCTACAAATTAGACAAGCTGATCTAGATAAAATTTATGATTTACTAGAACTCCATAGAGAACACTACTACAAAGATTTCGATGAATTAATGTATCATCTACAACTTGACTATTCCTTTCTCTATTCCCAAGAAACTAGAATTATACTCTACAATTGGGAAAATGGAGCACCTAAAAACCATCCTAAGATTTTTGAGAAAGTAGAACAATGGAAAAATGGTACTATGGTGACAATGGACGCATTTGAAGTGAACAATCAAGAAGAACAACAATTCGAATCAAAAGAATTAGATGAGTTCTTAGAATATATGATGCTGACACCAACAAATAAAAGGCAACGAAGATCAGATTTAAGTTTAGAATCCAATCCAATTGCGCCTATAGAAATTCATGAAGAAAAAGTAGATTTTGCTATTGAGATGAGAAGTGTATTTCTAACGGAAGAACGTAATTGGGGTAAAAGGGAAAAATACACTAAAAAACAATTAGAATTCCTTTACGAACTTATTAGTATCGTGCAGAACTATCTTTATAAAAACAACATCATTCTTCAAACAAAAGAATTCGATCCGCCTTATTTTTGGAATAATAAAAGAAATTGGGAAAAAAGCACAAAAGAAAGGAGGCAAAGCAAAATGTTTCCAGAGCTAGAATACTTCATTCTTGGAGATAATATTTATTACTATTATGCTGAGTATTCTTACTTGTTTGAACAAATGGATACACCTAACTATCAACTGTTTTTCGCCTTTCGACTTCGCCAAATGTTATTAGATAATCTGATTGAATTCTTAAACATTAAGTATGAAGAATTCAATGGTGATTTTATAGATTTTTTAAAATTGATTTTGATAAAATACAAATGCCTTTTTTCAAAGCAAACAAAAACTATTGCAAAAAAATGGATGGTAGCAAATAGTAAGAAATCACAAGGAATAACTAATGTCAATCATAATTTTGAAGAGGAAAAAGATATTGATGGGAAAGAATTGAACTCGTTTTTAAAAACGCCTTTTCTGCCTACACCGAAAGGATACACTCGAATTGAAGGGAATCTTAAAGATCATAAAATAAAAAAAATACTTTCATTCTTTTGCGAAGAGACCAATGGTGCAGAAGAACCATTTTTATCTGCAGAACTATTACAAGAGGTTTTCAAATATGGATTGGTTTATCCAAATGAAGAACTAAAAGAAAAACCTTTTAAATTTAAATTAGAACCACCTAAATCAAAAGCAATCGTTTGTTTCGTATTTTATCACTTGTACTTCTCACATAAAGATGAGTTATCAGAAAGAGATTATAAGAATCAGTTTGCCAAACTACTCAAATATCAATTTAGCAACTTCAAATCAAGCAATTTGGAATCCATCAGAAATCTCATGAATGCGAGTCCTCCAAAAAAATTGAAACGTAGATTATCAGAATCGTTTTTTAAAAACTATATGGAATAAAATAGCCTCATTTTAATTTATTCATTTCAACCAAGATTTGATGAGTTTGGTGAGTTTGGAAAATATCCCACTCTGTTTTTCAAAAAAGGATTATAAACATTTCTATTTACACATTCTATATCTACTGGAATAGGAGGACAAGCATATACGTTTGAGGGAATTGTCGTTGTAGCAACATTACTCTCCCTTTTCCTAAATTTGTTAAAAACATAAAAGATAAAGAAACCTGAGAGAATGAGTAAGAAGCCTTTAATAAAGTAGGTAAGATATTTTCTCAAAGATTCTGCTTCCTTCTTCGATTCATCATTCGGTATATTATCTACCTCCATTTCTTCTACCTCTACTCTATTCTCAATTATTTTTTCTGAAGCTTTATTTGATAAAATAGTTGAGTCTGTTTCAGAGTCTGATGATTGCTTTTCAGCTTCTTGTTTTTCTGCTGGAGTATTAGACACAACAGTTTTAAAATCGGCTACTGGAGGTATAAAACCATATTCACCAAGGTTTGGAATATTACTCATATCTTTTAATTTTTATTATTTTTTCATCTAAAAATATATAGGCAAAATCATACACGACCAATACATTCTTCTCTAGTTTTTTGTTTAAGGAAAAATTAGTCACATAGTTTAATTTGAATCCCATTTTTTTCAATATATCAATGTTCAATTCTTGTCCTTCAAACATTTCTAAAATTCCTCTATTTTTCCAAAGGATTTTATTCTTTTTCTCCGTGATAGCATTATAATTCAATTTGTTATTCTTAGCCTTGTGGTTATTATACCTGGCTTTACATAGAGTTGTACAGTACGTTTGGTTCAGTCGATTAGCTTCATATTGCCGTTCACAAACTGGACATACTTTAAAATAATCTTGTATTAACTTCATTATGAGTATTTGTTTAAATAATCCGCATTAATTCGGATTAAGACGTATTAATTTAGATTAATCCGCATTTTATTTGAATTTCATTCGCTTAAATTCGAATGAAATAATGTTTATTGGAAGCCACGAATCATATTCATGGTTATAACTTAAGATGGTTTATTACTCTTCAGATAATCATCAGCAAGTTGGTCAATCTCTTTCTGAGTTTTCCTTCTTCCTGTTTCTATCCAGGTAATTAATTCACTCTTTTTAAAATAAAGTTTTCCACCTTTTTTAAAAAGAGGTAATTCTCCATTAGAGGTCTTAGCATAACCTGTTGGCTTTGCAATACCTAAAAATTTACACATCTCATTAAAATTGAGAATGTCTTCTTTTGGCTGGGTTGGTTCAGCAGGAGAAATTTTACTCTCCTTGATTACTTCCTTTGCAAATGCAATCAAATCACTTTTGGTGACTTCCAACCTGGCATTTTCAGGAAGTTTTGATAAATCTAAATTCATAAATAACTGTTTTTAAAAATTAATAAATTAAATATGAACCCAATGTGATTACTATTATCTATTGATATTTATTAGCAAGGTGGGAAAGGTGGAAATAGTAATTTAGCAAGGTGGGAAAGGTGGAAAAAAACTTTAGCAAGGTGGAAATCATTATAAGAGACATGTAGTAATCTACTAAATTATCGTAAAGCGAAACTAGATGATATTTAAAACTATTTCCTTTCTAAGGAATATTTCTCTCATTCAAAACACATTTATTAATAAATCAATTTTTAGTCTTTTCTGGATAATTATCTAACCTTAAACTGATGATAATTCACTTACTTTGTTTATCATATTAATACATCACTCAAAACAACAAAATAAGAATATGTCCAAATTTCTTTATTTTAATTCAAAAAAATGGCCTTTTACTTTTGTTCTTTTTTTAATTTCATGGATGATTCTTATCAATGGTTGTACCAATGAATCTACAGTCCAAACTGTTCAAAAAAAAGATGGAATGGTACTTATCCCACATGGCATTTTACATATGGGCGGTGATAATGATCAAGCTGATGCGAATGAATTTCCGAAACATAATGTAAAGATCAATTCCTTTTGGATGGACGAAACAGAAGTAACTAATACTCAATTTCAAAAATTTGTCCAAGCCACTCAATATAAAACCATAGCAGAACGACCAGTCAGTTGGGAAGAAATAAAATCTACCCTACCTTCCAACACACCAAAACCTGCGGATAGTTTACTCCAACCTGGGGCATTAGTTTTTCATGAATTGACAGAACAAGTTCCATTGAATAATCCTGCTCTTTGGTGGCGGTGGACGATTGGTGCCAACTGGAAACACCCAGAAGGAACTGATAGTAATTTGGAAAATAAAATGGATCATCCTGTAGTACATATTTCATGGGAGGATGCCATGGCTTATGCAAAATGGGCAGGTAAAAGATTACCAACTGAGGCAGAATGGGAATGGGCTGCAAGAGGTGGAAAAGAGAATACTATTTACCCTTGGGGAAATGAAAATGTGAATAAAGGAAAACCCAAAGCCAACTTTTGGCAAGGGGCTTTTCCCTATAAAAATATTTTAAGTGATGGATATTTAACTACCGCACCAGTTAAATCTTTTGAACCAAATGGTTATGGACTTTATGATATGTCAGGCAATGTTTGGGAATGGTGTTCGGATTGGTTGGATATGGAATTTTATAAAAAACCTTCTGCTAAAAAATCAAATACCAAAGGCCCAAGTGTTGGTTTTAATCCATACAATCCTTACCAACAAGAGAAGGTCATTAGAGGAGGATCATTCCTCTGCAATGATGGATATTGTTCTGGTTATCGAAATGCTCGACGGATGGGTTCGAGTCCTGATACGGGATTAAATCATACAGGTTTTCGATGTGTAAAAGATGTAGATTGATTAAAAACTATAATTGAAATCTGTACCATCTGTGAGAGAAAAAACTTTCTTCCAACAATTAGAATTATAAAATAAAACTAAAAAACCTTCCATGAAATGCCCTATTTTATGGATTTAGACATGATTTGAACTATTATAGACAATTCGTAAACCCCCAGATGTTCATTAGCTACTAACTTAGTAATCGTATTTAGAGTAAGAAATTATACTTTATTCCTCTGACTATGTTATCCTAACAAAACTATAAAAAAAGAACATCTAAAATGAATAAGCACTTCCACATTAGTCTTTTCTTTTTCCCGATGCTATTCTCTGTTTTTTTTGGAAAAAAAGATATTCAAAATTCGACTCATCCTGTTCCAAAAGAAATTTGCTTTGAACAAAAAACAACTGCTTTTGATGGGTCGGATATCTCAGGCAATGAATTACAAACTAGCATTTCTTTGCCTGCTCCTTTTGCCTGTCCAAGTAATTTTTTTCACACCTATACAGATGCATCAGGAAATGGGAATTTTGCTGTTTACGATTTGACTTGTGGAAATTTGAATGGAAATTTTAATGTAATAAATACATTTGGAAATAATGTAAATGCAACGGGTTACAATCCCGTAGATAATTATATTTATACCATTCAAAAAAACAATTTTCACCTTTTACAAATTCAATCAGATGGTTCTTTTATTGATTTGGGAGCGCTTGCCTTGACAGTTAATCCAGTTATTGGAGGATTTGACCCAAGTGGATTACTTTATATAAAAGCAGGAAATACGAGTCCTATTGATATCATCAATGTGAATACGCTTGCAGTTACTTCTATTGATCCAGGAGTAAATTTTAATGGAAAAGATTGGGCTTATAATTATCAAAAAAATAAATTTTATGGCGTTCACAATGGAGGTGGAACTGGCATTCTATATAGTTATGATCCAACAACAAATATGGTTGACCAGTTTCCATTAACTGGTTTACAAGCTGCTGATGGACCAACTTTTGGGGCTGCATTTTATTCTAGTGATGGATATAATTATGCGGTAAACAATAATACAGGAAATATTTATCGGTTAGATGTGGATGCTAATGAAGCACACTTCGTAGTCCAAGGAGCAATTCCTGATTCTGGTTCAGATGGAGCATCTTGTCCTAATGCTTTACCACCAATTCCTGTAGTTTATGCTAATCCTGATTCGATATGTGTTGCAACAGGAACTTCTACTTCAACATTGATTCATGATAATGATGGAACACATTTGATTGCTAATCTTGATTTTTCCACCTATAATCTTTTATCTCCTCCGTCATTTGGGACAGCTTCCTACGTTTCTGGAAACTTAACTTACACTCCAAGTGGAACTGCTCAACCTGATGTCTTAACTTATGAAATTTGTGGAACTGATGCTTGCGGATTAACAATATGTGATTATACTAATGTTGTGATAATTCCAGTTCCAACCATCACTTTCGATAATTTTGGCCCCTATTGTGAAGGGGCAATTCCTGACGTTTTGCCATTAGTTTCAAACGAAGGGGTAACTGGAACTTGGTCACCTAATTCAATTTCTACAGCAACAACAGGGACAACTAATTATACTTTTACTCCCTCCCCATCTGTTCAATGTGGAGAACCAGAAACGATTTCTGTAACGATCAATACGGCTATCGAGCCTACCTTTTCTATCAATAATATTTATTGTCAAGGGGAAAATACTGATCCACTTCCAAGTATTTCTGACAATGGGATTTCAGGGATTTGGACGCCTAGTGTAATTGATAATTCAACTTCTGGTAATTATACCTTTACTCCTGATGCTTCTGAATGCGCCAATCCTTTTATTTTAAATGTAACGATCAATCCAGCTACCGATCCTACTTTTTCTATCAATAATATTTATTGCCAAGGGGAAAATACTGATCCGCTTCCAAATATTTCTGACAATGGCATTTCGGGAAATTGGACGCCTAACGTAATCAACAATTCAACTTCGGGTAATTATACTTTTACTCCTGTCGCTTCTGAATGTGCCAATCCTTTTATTTTAAATGTAACTATAAATACGCCTGCCGACCCTACATTTTCCATCAATAATATTTATTGTCAAGGAGAAAATACTGATCCACTTCCAAATATTTCTAACAATGGGATTTCTGGAAATTGGACACCTAGTGTTATTGATAATTCGAATTCGGGAAATTATACTTTTACTCCTGATCCTGCCGAATGCGCTAATCCTTTTATTTTAAATGTAACCATCAATACACTTGATGATCCTACTTTCTCCATCAATAACATATACTGTCAAGGAGAAAATACTGATCCGCTTCCAAATATTTCTGACAATGGTATTTCGGGAAGTTGGACGCCTAATGTCATAAACAATTCAACTTCTGGTAATTATACTTTTACTCCTGATGCTTCTGAATGCGCCAATCCTTTTATTTTAAATGTAACTATAAATACGCCTGCCGACCCTACATTTTCCATCAATAATATTTATTGTCAAGGAGAAAATACTGATCCGCTTCCAAACATTTCTAACAATGGAATTGCGGGAAGTTGGACGCCCAACGTTATCAATAATAATACTTCGGGTAATTATACTTTTATCCCAACCGCAGGTGTTTGTGCTAATATTTTTACTTTAAATGTTACCATCAATACAGCTGACGATCCTATCTTTTCCATCAATAATGTTTATTGCCAAGGAGAAAATACTGATCCGTTACCGAACATTTCGAACAACGGTATTTCAGGAAATTGGACGCCTAGTGTCATCGATAATTCAACTTCTGGGAATTATACTTTTATCCCAACCACAGGAGTTTGTGCTAATATTTTTACTTTAAATGTTACCATCAATTCTGCGGACGATCCTATTTTTTCAATTAATAATATTTATTGTCAAGGGGAAAATACTGATCCGCTTCCAAACATTTCTAACAATGGAATTGCGGGAAGTTGGACGCCTAGTGTAATTAATAATTCAACCTCTGGTAATTATACTTTTATCCCAACTGCAGGAGTTTGTGCTAATATATTTACTTTAAATGTTACCATCAATACAGCTGATGATCCTATCTTTTCTATCAATAATATTTACTGTCAAGGGGAAAATACTGATCCACTTCCTAGTATTTCTAATAATGGAATTTCAGGAAATTGGACGCCTAGTGTAATTGATAATTCAACTTCTGGGAATTATACTTTTATTCCTTATGCAACCGAATGTGCTAACATTTTCACTTTAAATGTTACGATTAATTCAGCGGATGATCCTACTTTTTCTATCAATAATATTTATTGTCAAGGAGAAAATACGGATCCTCTTCCAAGCATTTCTAACAATGGTATTGCGGGAAGTTGGACACCTAGCGTAATCAATAATTCAACTTCTGGGAATTATACTTTTATTCCTGATGCAACCGAATGTGCTAATATTTTTACTCTAAATGTTACGATCAATTCAGCGGATGATCCTACTTTTTCTATCAATAATATTTATTGTCAAGGAGAAA
>CAYGRM010000126.1:13143-13969 GCA_964352225.1 uncultured Saprospiraceae bacterium
ACGGATCCTCTTCCAAGCATTTCTAACAATGGTATTGCGGGAAGTTGGACACCTAACACTATTAGTAATTTAACATCAGACACATATTTTTTCACACCTGACGCTGGACAATGTGCTAATCCTCTTTCAATAAATATTACAATTTCAAATGTTGCCATTCCAACTAATCCTAGCAATAATATTTTTTGTTTTGGAGAAAACCCAAATGCCATTTCGGCCGATGATCCACCGAGTGGTTTCCAAGTAAATTGGTACGATGCGACGAATACTTTTTTAAGTAATGATAATCCTTTTACGCCTGCAAGTGCGGGGACTTATTTCGCTTCTTATCAAGATATTTCAAGTGGATGTGAAAGTGCTTCTGTTGCTGTTGTTCTTTCTGAAAATCCTCAAATCATTATCGCTCAAGGTGGATTTAATTGTTCGACTGATTTAACTACTTACGATTTAGAATTTACAATAAGTGGTGGTTCGGGAATTTATAACAATGTAATTGCAGGAATTTTTAATGTCGTTGACAATGGTAGCGGAAGCTATACTATTCAAGGAATCCCTTCTGGTTCAGCTACTAATATTTCTGTAACTGACGATGAAAACTGTACGGCTGATCTGCCGACTACTCCGCAAGATTGTGATTGTCCGATGATTGCTACTCCGACTAATCCGATAGACAATATTTTTTGTTTTGGAGAAAATCCTAATGATATTTCTGTCGATGCTCCACCAACTGATTTTCAAGTAAATTGGTATGATGCGACGAATACTTTTTTGAGTAATGATAATCCTTTTACGCCTGCAAGTGCGGGGACTTATTTCGCTTCTTATC
>CAYGRM010000126.1:14069-16616 GCA_964352225.1 uncultured Saprospiraceae bacterium
AAGATATTTCAAGTGGATGTGAAAGTGCTTCTGTGGAAGTTGTTTTAGAAATTTCTACACCAACAGCGAATGCTGGAAATGATCAAACCATATCTTGCCAAAATCCAACTGCAATTTTAAGTGGATCTGGATCTGACATTAACAATTACTCCTGGGTTTCAAATAATGGTTTCAATTCTACTTCTCAAAATCCAGTAGTGAATGAGGCAGGAACTTACACCTTGACTATAACCAATTCAGCAGGTTGTACTGCTACAGACGAAGTTGAAATCATTGAGGATAATCTTACTCCTTTGGCAAGTGCAAATGTCAATCAATCAATTGATTGCCAAAATAGTTGTGTCACATTAATCGGTTCAAGTAGTGCTATTAACAGTACATTTACATGGAGTGGACCTGATCCAGATATGGATATAAATGCAGAAAACCCAGAAGTTTGTGTTGCTGGAACTTACGAACTAATTGTTTCTATTAATGGAACTAGTTGTGTCTCTCCAATTGCAACAGTTGTTGTACAAGAAGATATGAATAACCTAATTGTTGAAATTTTGACCACCCAAATTGGATGCTCTAATGAAAATGAAGGAAGTATTTCTATTCCCACGGTCGATGGTGGAATTTCACCCTACCTCTACTCTATCGACAATGGAAATACTTTTGGAACATCTTCGACTTTTGGAAACCTTGCTGCTGGAGAATACGATATAGCCGTTCAGGATGCTGGTGGATGCGAATATTTTGAAACAGTTTCTATTTCGAATCTCCCTGCTTTAGAAGTTGCACTTGAGCCAATCGTAGAAATTGAATTAGGAGACAATTACCAAATCAATACTCAACTGAATATTTCTCCTCAACAAGTTGATACACTTTGGTGGAATACGATTGATAGTTTGAGTTGCTCTGATTGTTTGAATCCAATTGCTAATCCAACTTTTTCTACAACTTATCAAATAACTGTAGTTGATGAAAATGGATGTACCGATGAGGCACAAATTCAAATTATTATCAATCGAGAATTAAGGATTTTTGCTCCAAATGCTTTTTCTCCAAATGGTGATGGTAGTAATGATATTTTTACAATTTATGCTGATCAAGGTATCAAAGAAATTGAGACACTTCAAATTTTTGATCGATGGGGAGAGTTAGTTTTTTCCAATAATAATTTCCCTCCAAATGATGCTCAATTTGGTTGGGATGGAGAACTTCAAGGAAAAGAATTGAATAATAATGTTTTTGTTTTTTATGCAAAAATAAAAATGGAGGATGGTCGAATGGAATTGATTGAAGGGGATTTAACGATTACTAAATAGTTTTTTTCTCCCGCAGATTTTCGCAGATCTCGCAGATTTTTTAATTTTTATCTGCATAAAGAATCTGCGAAAATCTGTCGGAGAAAAAGAAACACATATGCAACCGAATTTTATTAAAAAAAATCAAACCCATCTAATTCTTATGTTAAAAAAAAACTGCTTTTAGCTCTCATTTTTCTTTCTTTTATAAGTTGTAAAAAAAATGATACATCTGAAATAAACAATTGCCAGAATATTTCTATTCCACCTATCAATGAAGTTATCACAGGATACAATATTCGATGGAGAGACATGCCCGATTTCTCATCTAGTCAAGTTGTCGCTCTAACTGATACCTTAAATCCAAAAATGTTACGCTACCCAGGTGGAACACTTACTCATAAATGGAATTGGGAAACTGGATTACCTAACAGTCCAAATACTGATGATACACCGCACTTAATTGGTGACGTAAAAATTCTAGCTAACGCAACTGATTCTAAAATAACTTTTGTTTTGGATGTAGTGAATAGTTCAATTGAAAATCAAATTACGATGCTTCATTCCAGCAATTTACCCATTGAATATATTGAGTTGGGGAATGAGTTGTATAGCGATGAATATGAAATAGAATTTCCTGACGGAGCAACTTATGCTTCATTAATAAATGAATGGGCTCCTACTCTAAAAGCTGAATTTCCAGATGCAAAAATTGGGATTGTATTGTTAGGAAGAACAGCAGGAAATGATAGAAAAAACAATTGGAATACTTCCATTATTGAAAATTTGACTGAAGAAATTGACGCACACATTTATCATATTTATGTAAATGAAACAGAAACTGTTGAAGATCGAATAGGAAGATTTGATGAAGTATTTATTGAAAATTCTGGAAAGGAATTATGGATTACAGAGTATGGTGCTAAAAGTCAAGATTTAAATCAAGCATTAGAAATTTCAAACTATGTAGATTCAATTGCTGATATTTCTTTGAATCATTGTTTGCTTTCGAGAAGTCAAAACTTTAGTAAAATAACTATTGATGGAAATAATTTGACTGAAGAAGGAGAAGCTTTTGTTGAAAAATATAATTGATGTCGCTTTAATATTTAATAGTTTCTAATCAATTTACTTTTATAAAAAAATGTCTTGTTAGTCGATGACTAACAAGACATTTTCATTTAACCTCGTATTGCAATTACTTCAAATTCATTACAACATTACAAAATTTACTTCTCCCGCTGATGACGCAGATCTA
>CAYGRM010000127.1:0-16580 GCA_964352225.1 uncultured Saprospiraceae bacterium
TGAAAGTAGTGATTTTTTATAAAATCAAAAGTTTCTCAACAAAAGTCTTGTTATTTTTTTTATCAAAAATTTGAACAAAGTAAACTCCAATCAGCAAATTTGAAGTATTGATTATTTCTTGATTCTCAATAAAATCTGTTTTATAAATCAATTTTCCATTGATATTAAAAATTCTAATTTCAAAATCTCCACAATCAAGCGGCCGTGATATTGTTGTAAAACTCCTCGCAGGATTTGGGCTTATTTTAAAATCATTGTTGGAGAATAATTCAGGGTCAAATTGATAAACTATTCCGTTTGATGGAATCCTTTGTTCGCTTTGATAATTATTATTTAAATTACCCTGATAAAATTTAGGATTATTTGCATCACCATAAGGCTGAGCACTCCAATCAGAATTCAACCTCAATCGACATCCATAATAAGTTCTTCCATAACAATCAGTATCTCTTGTTTCGTATATTTCAGGATTATCAAATGACTCTCCAAAATGAATTTCAATAACTCCTGAATTTTCGTAAATCCAAAGTTGGACGTTGACAAAATGATTATCAGTCGTATCGCAACGGAGTCCCATATTTTTATATTCAATTTTTAGAATTCTGTTTCCGCAATTTGACGCTCCTTCTTTTTGATATGAAATCTGGCTTCCCATTTTCATTTTTAACCTTACTGGCAATAACTCTGCAAACTCATCTTTATTTCCAAAATAAATCCGACCTCGATTAGAAACTAATATTGAATAAATAGTTTTATCAAAAAAATGAATTAAAAAATCAGACTCTATCATAAAATCATCATTTCCTTCATAAAAACTATTATCGTTCAAAACGGTAGGATTATCAAGATTCTGGTAAGCTTGAGAAGAAGTAGAAAAGTTATAACCTTGTTGTCCTGACAAGGGCAAAAATATCAACAACTGAAAGTAGAAAATTAAACATATATTTTTCATTTGAGCTAATTTAATTCTTCAATAGATTTATAAAAAAGTCCACTCAACGTTGCTACATAAATTGATTGTTGAAAAGGTAAGACCGCTGTAATCTTACTTCCTTCTAATCCTTTATTTTTTAAACTTGAAAAAGAAAAATCAACTGGATCAACTAAATATAAATCATCTTCAAAAAAGAAAATCAAATGGCCATACACTTCGTGGAATTCTCTAAAACCATCAAATGTAGGAGTATTGTTTTTTTCTTCCCAAGTTTCTCCGTCATCAGCAGTAAATCCAATTCGGTCACCAAAATCAGCATATATTTTCCCCTCATACTCAAAAAAATCATTGGCGCCTTCCTCTGAAAGTAATTTAAAAGTTCCGTTGGGGCGAATCATGTAAGTATTCTCATTTGTGCTTACATAAAAATTTTGTTGAAAAGTTTCTAAGCGGTTAAGTTGAGTAGTAGTTTCTAATGGCAGAGTAATTTCCTCTATATCATCCGCAAGAAGTAAATTGGACACGTTCAAAGAATTGATATAATTTTTGACATTAAATATGACAAAACTAATCTCATCTGAATTTGATTTTTTTATTACTGGCAAAAGCGTCTGATCATTATTATTGATTGCTACATTATCAAGTCCATAATTATACCTTTCATAGGGATGTCCAAGACTATCAGCACCAACCCGAAATACTGGCAAATTAACGCTATCGAAAAAGAAATCACCATTATACCCTATTCCATAAAAACTAATCCATTGATTGTTAAACATACTTGATAGGGCAAGGTAATTTTTAGAAAGACAATATTTTTTAAAATAAGATAAACTAGTTGAATGAAAACCTCCTTCATCATCTACCCTTGTTCCATCCGCATTTATTTTATAAACAACACTTGCGCTCAAAACTTGTATTTGATTCTCACCAATATTTGCATTCAAAATAATTTGCCTGCTAGAAGGTATATCAATCTCTACAAAATCTGCTTCAAGTGGCACACTAAAATCAAATACAATATCTTCTTCCTCTTTTTGGCATCCCAAAAACAGTACAACTAGAATTAGTAAATGTATTGTTATAAATTTTCGTTTCATCCTTTATTCTTCTTTATAAATAAAAAAATCATCTAGGCTTTTAAAATACAATCCCTCATGAGTGGCTATGTATATCTTATCTTTAAAATGAGTCAATGAACGAAAAGAAGTCTCTTGAATACAATTTCTATCTAATTCTTTAAAGTCAAAACGCGATTCAGAATGATTGATTTCAACTTCCCAAAATTGGTATCGATTGACCATGATAAACTTGTCCTTGACTTGATAAAAAGTTCCCCAGCAACCATCATAAACTCCCAAAGAGTATGTTTCCCAATTAACGGTTGGAGAAGGTTTAATCGCATATCCAATATCACAACCTGATACGTGGCCTAAGGCAAATAGTGTATCATTCCTTTCAAATATTTTAGCATCTCTCATTGGAAATAATTCTTCAAAACCTCCTTCACTATTAATTTTATAGGTCTTATCTGGTCTATTAATACTACAGTAAAATTCATTCTCAAAAACGGTCAATTCTGTTACTGACTTTTCAGTTAATGTATTACTAGTTCCTGGTATTTCAATTTTTATTTCTTTATCGAATTCAATACTTAGGACATCACTCTCAAGAGTAACATCGAACATCCATAAATACAAATAAGGATCAGATACTCCCTGTATGTATTTCTTACTCACACTAAATAAAAGTTTGTTGGAGTCATTCGCCGCCATACCATTTCCTGAAAAATAATTAATTTCAATAAATGTAGAATCTATGGATTTCAAATCAATGTTTGTGAATATCTCTGGATTTGCCGTAGAATAGATCGTTAATTTTTCCAACGAATAAAGATCAAAACCCATGGCAAACAATTTCTCATTCAGCATTGGATAATTATAAAGTGATATATTCCCTTCTTCAGAGATGAATTTTTCCTCAACTATCCCTTGTTCATCCATTTTTAAAAAATAATTATTACTCAATAAAAATAGATGATCTTCATTTGCAAAACTTTGAATTAAAAGTCGACGATCTAATTCAATATCAGGATGTAATTCCCAACAAGGAGGTTCAATTGACTCTTCTAAAATATCAGTTGAAAGTTCTTTTTTACATGAAAATAAGAAAAGGATGGAAATGAAAAATAGAGCGAGACATTTAGCTTTCATCTTTGTTATATTTTTTCTAAAGATAAAAAACAAAACTGATGTGAAAAAAAAATTAACTAGAATTACCCGCCAAACTTCCTTAAAACAATGGGGTTTTAGATTTATTTAACTAAAAAATAAACAGGGCTGTTAACACTTGAAGTGCTAACAGCCCTGTCTGAAAAAATATTTTTGAATGATTAATTCTTCCGATCAATCTTTTCAGGCGCATTATTTCCATATCGAATGTTGACTGGAGAATCAATGCTCGTCACTTTCACTTCGGTTCTACGATTATATTGGTGCTCTTCTTCTGTACATCTCACCCCATCAACGCATTTATTACGAGGTTGAGATTCGCCATAACCTACTGCACGAACTCGTAGATCATCGATGCCTTTTGATCTCAAAAATTGCTTTGCAGATTCTGCTCGAGCTTGAGATAATTTTAAGTTATAATCAGTATCCCCTCGGCTGTCGGTGTGGGATGCTAATTCGATAATCATACTAGGATAAGTTTTCATCATTAATGCTAACTCATCTAATTCCCTTGCCGCTCCCGTTCGAATCGATGATTTATTAAAATCATAGTAAATATTTTCCAAGACTATTACTGTCCCCGCTCCAATGGATGGTCCACTTGAAGATGGAGTAAGCAAAACGTCTTTTCGTAAATTAACAGAGGTCAATTCCGCTGCTGAAAGTTTGACAAAATCACCTGAGTAATTTTCTTTTATTCCTTTGATCATATAATCACAATCAAGTTTTGCACAGTATTCAAATTCTGCTTTGTCATTTGAGAAAATTTCAATCTCTTCTCCGGTACAACCATTCCAAATTTTCACAATGGTATTTGGTAATAATTGATTGTTTACTTTATTTTTTACCAGACCTGAGACAGTTGCACAAGTTGGTTTTTCTAGAGGAATTCTGATATTAGAGATGGACTCATTTCCAATCGTAGAATACGTTGTTTCTTTTGCCGTATACCCTTTTTTGGTTACAACAATTAAGTATTCTTTTTCCCCCATGAAACCGTAAGTTGCTTCTCCTTTTTCGTCAGAAACTCGATCGGGTTCTCCAAGTGAAGCAGCATCTTTTCGAATCAATTTAAAAACTAATTCACTAGAACCTTCTTTGGCTGGAAGTAAAACTGCTTGATATAAATTATTGTCGCCACTCAAAAAACCATCTTTACTTTTTTCAAAAACACGGATCTCTGCACCTTCGATTAAACTGCTATTTTTTAAATCATAAACGGTAATCATGGAAGTCAATAATTCTGCCGTAGTTGCTCCCATAATTCCATCAACTGCATCGAAATAATAAATATCATCTTTCCCTGCTCCACCTTCACGGCTGGAAGCGAAATAACCAGTTTTTCCATCAGGACTTAATATTAATCCTAAGTCATCTTTTTCAGAATTGAAAGGTTCTCCAATATTTTTCACATCAGTATCTTCGATCAAGATATTTGCCATGAATAAATCTAAACCACCTTTTCCACCATGTCCATTGGAAGCGAAAAATAAATTTCCACTTGCATGAATAAATGGAAAAACGTCATGTCCTGAAGTATTAATTTTATCTCCCAGGTTGACCGGTTGTCCCCAGAAGTCTCCATTTTTTTCAACCATCCAAATATCCATTCCACCTTGTCCTCCAGGCCGGTCGGATGAAAAATAAAGTTTGTTTCCATCGGAAGAAAGTGTTGGATGTGCACATGAAAAATCATCGCTGTTGAATGGTAGCTCTTGGATGTTTTCCCAATCATAAATCCCTTTTTGAGCTTCGTAAACTTTTAATCGCGTGACTCCTTTGGAGTCTGCTTTTTGCAATCCTTTTTTGATGTTATTACGTGTGAAGAATATTTTATCTCCCGTTCGATTAAATGTAACTGGGCCTTCGTGCAAAAAGGAATTGACGTGCAAAGAAAATGGACGCGCTTTTAATGGTTCTCCATTTCCATCAGTTTCAGCATAAAACAATTCGAAGAAGGTCTCATCAATTTTTTTGTCTTTTTTCCCAGCAACTCGAGAGGAAGCGAAGACAATTCCATTTTGATAAAAGGCTGGAGAAAATTCTAAATTGGTAGAATTTATATTTGCGGAATTTCTTAAAAGTACCGCATCTGGACTTCTTTTAATTACACTTCCTGAGGGCTGCGCAATTACCATTTGCGATAACAACGCAAAAAAGCATAGCACTATAAGTTTCTGATAATTCAACATGACACATAATTTTTTTAACAGTTAATTGTTAATCTACCGCTGCTGATAGGCAGGCTGTAAATGGCTAACAATGATTTAATAACAATACATTTACATTGTTATTTTTTTGGATTCACGTTGGAGTTTTTTGCTTTTTTTCAAAAACAAAAACGTGTGGTGTAAGGTTGGTTGATTACTTTTTAATACTGAAGTTTTCTTTTACAATTAAACTTCAAAAAATTGAAAGACATTATTGAATAGGTATCGGATACCTTGAAGGTATCCGATACCTATTATAACAGATTTAAAAGAATCTCGGGTTAACGATATCTTCTCCTTCTGATTTTCCAATACAATATCTAACGACTCCTTCAATGCTTCCATTGCTGTAATCTTTAATTTCTGAAAGCGTTACATCATATGATAAGCCGAAGAAAATGTGGTCACTAATTTGTGCCCCAACCATCAGGTCAAGTGACTCTCCTGCTGCTGAAGTACTTGAACCACCTATTCGATAAGTTAAACCTGCAATGTATCTTTTGTTAAAAATAAAACTTGCATTTACATCCGCATCGAATGGTGAATTGGTCGCAAACTTTAACAATGCTTGAGGCTTGAAAGAAACATTATCACTTAAGTCAAATAAATAACCAGTCATGATGTATCCATGCAATTTCTCTTCTGAAAGGATAGTTCCAGATTCATTGAAGTCAATATTATTATTTAACAACCTTGGAATAGATGCTCCGACATAAAACCTTTCATTGCTGAAATATGCACCTGCTCCAAAATTTGGAACATACTTACTTCTAGCCGTTGAAGGGATAGAATTGTCCAAGGCAATCGGCACAGTAGAAACTAATCTAGAATCGGCAAAGTTATTATTGAAATATCGAACAGAAGCTTGAACTCCTAATCCTAACGTTCCTGTCTCCAATCGAATTCGATAAGAATAAACTGCATCTAAAGTTAATTTTTGGGAAATCCCAATGGTGTGTCGAGTTAAGTTTGCTCCAATCCCAACACGTTGATTTAGAATGGGCATATTGAAGCTTAACACTTGAGTGTTAGGTGCACCTTCTAATCCTATCCATTGATTTCGAATAATTCCAGTAACACAAGCTGTCTCATGACTTCCTGCATATCCAGGGTTGTACGCCAATTTATTATACATAAATTGAGTATACTGCTGCTCTTGCTGTGCAAAACTAGTCATTGCAAAAAGAGCGCAAATGAACGTAAATAAAATTTTTCTCATTACTTTTTATTTAGCTTTTATAAAAATGTAAACTGTTGTTATTTTTTGATAACCTGCCTCCCGGAGGGCTAACAACACATTTACATATTTCATTTTTTATAAAAAATAGCTCATCCACATCCTTTTCCTTTTTTGGAAAAGGATGCGTTGTGCTTTATTTTGATTCTAAAAAGGTTATCTCTCTAAAACTAAGAATCCATCTTTTGGTGTGGTTCCATCTCCGAAGTTAATTATCCAGAAATATGTTCCAGTAGGAAGATCCTCTCCTTTATAAGTTCCTTGCCAATCATTTAGGTATCGAGCTTGTCGGAATACTTCATCTCCCCATTGGTTGAAGATCGATACTTCATTATTAGGATATAAATCAGTACTCAAACATGGTACGATGAATTCATCATTAATGCCATCGTTATTTGGAGAGAAAATCGTTGGTATTACACAAGTTGCATCTCCTCCAATTGTCAAGGTTACGGTAGCAGTAGAACATTCATCAGGACAAATGTCACTACAGATTTCATAAATAAATTCATCTGCTCCAACGTAAACTAAATTAGCTTCGTAAGAGAAAATTCCGTTATTTTCATTTAGCGTTCCATTAGTTGGATTCGTGAATGAAATAGTATATCCACCAATGATATTATCATTTGCTAACACATCTAAATCAAGTGAACCATTATATGATACATCATATAAATCATCATTTGCGATCGGTGTTGGTTCAAAAAATACTGTTACTTCATCAGAAGAATACTCTCCACAAATGGTATTACTCAATGTCCAGGTAAAGGTATTTGCACCTGGCTGTAAATCAGTTACGAAAGTATTTGATTGAGAAGGAGATACAATAGTTGCACCACTCGTTGTCGTCCAAGTTCCGGAAGAACCGAGAGGAGCTTGTGTTGCAGCTAAAGGAGTATCTTCATTTCCACATAACTCAATATCATTACCAGCAAATGCTTCAATGCCGATAGTGCTTTCATTTGTGATCACGACAATATCATTAGCAAAGTTTCCACAACCTGCATTACTCAATGTCCAAATGAATTGGTAATTGTTACCCGGCACTAACCCAGTAATTTGAGTATTAGGGTCAATAGGATTTACTATAGTTACTCCAAGTAGTGCTTGAGAAGAAGGTTGAGTCCAAGTTCCTGTGATGCCATTTGCAACAGCAGTTGCATTTAGGTTAGTTTCTGTGGCATTACATAGTTGAAAATCAACTCCTGCATCAGCACTTGCAACGGCTACATCAACTGTTACTAATACTTCATCAGTTGCATAATTAACACATGCCCCATTCGAAAGTGTCCAAGCAAATGTATAAGATTGACCTGAAGCTAATCCTGCAATCGAAGTAGTAGATTGATTTGGATTGGCAATCACTACGGTTGAACCACTTGTCTGAATCCATTGTCCAGTACCAACCGTTGGCGCTTGAGCATTTAAAACGACAGAGTTATTATTACAAACAAAAATGTCATTTCCTGCAAATGCTCCATTCGTAGGAACAAAATCAAATTGTACAGTCGTAGGAACAGATGCCGATGAAGGACATCCATTTACATTTGCCACCACATAGAAGTCATTGGCACCTGTCGAATACGGAGTTAAATCTGAAATAGTTGTGGTCAATGAAGTCGTAGGGCCACCTACAACTGTATTTGTTGAAGCTTGATACCATGTATAAGTTGCCCCAGGAATAGCAGATGCGCTGGTAACTGAAAGTTGTAAAGTAGCATTTGGATCTCCTAAACAGATTGGTCCATTATTCGATGCAAGTACTGTACTAGGTGCATCGTTTACGACAACTAAAAGTGGTCCCGAAGAAACTGAAGGACAACCATTGACTACTATTGAAACAAAGTAAGTTCCCTCATCAGTTTGATCCGCAGGGAAAACTAATGGATTTTGATTCGTAGAGTTAAAGTTGTTTGGTCCCGTCCAGAAGTATGATGCTCCTGGAACAAAATCAGTTGTTAATTGTAACGTAGTTCCTTCACATACTGGCCCATTATAACTGGCAACAGGTGCAGCTGGAATACTATTCACATTTACTGCAAACATTCCAGAAATATTTGATGTACATCCATCAACCGTAACAGATACGGTATAATTTCCAGAATCATTTACGGTTGCTGCATTAATAGTTAATGAAGCAATTGAAGTTGTCACCGTTGTTGTATTTGGTAATGTCCAATTGTAAGAAATATTGGCACCTACATATGGATTATTCACTAATTGTAATTGTAATAAATCACCTTCACAAAGTTGATTATCCAAAGATGTAATAATTGGTGTCTGAGGTAAATCATCCACGCTTATTACATGAGTGAAAGGATTTGACTGACATCCCCCTGTTCCATTTGTTACCGTTAAAGTGTATGAACCATTATCTGCAGAACTTACGTCTGGCAAAGTTGCATTCATTGATGTTGAGAAAAACCCATTAGGGCCAACCCACTCGTATAGGTAATCTGGACTTGCTGGAGTAATTGTTGGAGTCAAAATCATATCTTCATTTCCAGTAGCACAATCAATTGGTGTATTTGTAATAGCGGTAATCACAGGACTATCACTTACATCTACACTAACGGCTCCCGAAGGATTAGTTTGACACGCATCCACATCGACAATTACGTAGTAAGAGTAAGTTCCTGCTGCTGGATTCGAAATCGTATAATTAGGTACTTGAGTTGTTCCAAGCAAAGTTCCTGTTGGAGAAACTCCTTCATACCAACTATAAACGACTGTTGTTCCTGAGTAAGATTGAGTTTCAATTACAATTTCATCAGTAGTACAAATATCATCATTTACAATAGCAGCAATTGGAGTATTTGGCGAAGAGTTAATCGTTAAAGTAACTGCTCCAGTTGCTTGACATCCTCCTTGACCAGTAATTGTTACGATGAATGTTCCTGAGTAAGATGCCGGAGCATTTGGAATAACTGGATTTTCGTCAAATGAAACAAAACCATTTGGCCCTGCCCATGCGAAAGAATACATTCCTGCTGGTGCATTTGCAAATAAATTCAAATCAGTATTTCCACATAATCCAATGGAGAATGATGGGAAAAATTGAACTGTTTGAACATTCACAGGAGCAACACAAGAAGAAGTATTTCCTGAATCATCAGTTACTTCTAGAGTTACATTAACGGTACTTCCTACATCCGTACAATCAAAAGTATTTGGCGAAACCGTCATACTTGCAATGCCACAATTGTCGGAACTTCCATTATCTATTTCCATTGGATCTAGCGTATAAGCAGATCCATCTGGACTCACATAAATTGTAGTACCTTGACAAATTGCACTTGGTGCAATATTATCTTCAACTGTAATATCGTAAGAGCAAGTCGTTACATTTCCATTCACATCTTCGATTTGGTAAGTAACGGTAGTTACCCCAACATTTAAGTTATGTGTAACTGGCGCTAATGGCACAGGGAAAATACTATTTCCAATAGTAGTGGCTCCCGTAGCAAAATAAGTTGGCGCTACAGAAGTATAATCTAAAACTACAGTTATATTACTTACTCCATCTGGTGTTCCATTTGGTGTTCCTCCTGTAAAAACGGTACAGGCTGGACTAATTCCATCTCCAGTAATTCCTGGAGGAGGTGATCCAAAAGTACTATTTGAAACTGCACTAATATCTACTTGACCATCTAATGCCCAAGCATTAAATATTGCAACCGGAACTGTAATAGTTGTCACACTAATTGAAAGTGTCGGACAAGTTCCAGCACTTACATTTACATTGGGTTGTCCTGCTTGAGTTGTTCCAATCAAACTGCCATCTTCTCCATAAATTTCAAAATACTCATCAGAATCTTCTACATCACCTTCTACTCTTACGGTGAAGGTTATATTTCCATTAACTGCATTTGCACCAGTTCCAAAGAATGAAAATGATTTATCATCTGCTACATAATCCAAATAATTTGGATTATAGGAAAAAGTCAATAATGATTGATTAAAGTTATTCGGTTGAACTTGCGAGAAGATATTTTGGAAACCACAATTATCAAAAATATTAGTCGGCGGAACTAAATCTACTGATGCTCCTACCGTACAATCTGCATTGGCAGGAAGCGAAACTGTCAAATCTGATGGACAAGACATCGTTGGTAATTCTGTATCATTTACCGTTACATTATAACTGCATAAAGATTCATTACCTGCACAGTCCGTTGCATAATAGGTAACCAAAGTAGTTCCTACATCAAATGTGTAAGGAACAATTGTCCCAGGAGAAACTTGAACTCTTGAACCATTATCAATACTGTATTCGTAAGTCAGTCCATTTGGAGAAATTGACGTGTAGTTTAAATTTGCCATCGCAGTTGATCCTCCACCGCCGATTGGGCAAATATCATTCACTCCAAAAATTGGATTAACCGTAACATTTGGTAACAAAGTAATTGTTACAAACCCATCTGCTGAAGCCCAAGCATTTACTTGACTAGCAGAAAGAGTTATCGTTGTAGTTGAACTTCCACATTGCATGGCGGAATTATTCGTCTGTCCTAAATCCGTTCCATCCTCACCTAAGATATTAAAGAACTCATTCGTATCTTCTCCGTCATAGTTATTCAAATCAATCGTCAAGGTAACTGGATCAGTTGCCACAGCTGGATTGGTTGGCAATGGTCCGATATCCAAAGTAATAGGATTTACAATCGTTTGATCATTACCTGGATTAGGTGAAACGAAAGGTTCCGTTACTGTAACATTTACATTTGAAGAACTACTTGCACATTCGTCAGTAATCAATGGTGGGTTTAAGGCATAATTGACTCCACATATTCCAGGGTCATTCTCAAAAGTAATATCCACAGGACATTCAGTAAATACTGGAGGTGTATTATCCGTCACAGTAAAGGTAACTGTTTGCTCAATTGCATTCCCACATTGATCCACCGCTACAAATGAAACATCATCGGTTCGGTAAATTCCCATTGTCGGTGAAGGACAAGTTGCTGCTGCCAAACCAGTTGGAGCAGTCGTAAACGTTGCCTCATTATTAATATCATAAGAACCTGGTTCTAAAGCATACCATGTAATCGTTCCACAGTTATCACTTGCCGTTCCACCACCATAGGTAGCGACCCAGTTAGCATAAGCTGCGTCGGCAGACATATTATCTGTACAAGCCATCGTCATATCCTGAGGAGTATTTAAAAATACAGGATCAGTTACATCTTGAACAAAAATGGTTTGAACATCAGAAAATAAATTTCCACAGGCATCGGTTACTGTCCAAGTTCTTTCCAAAGTATAATTAAAAGGACATGACCCTGGAACTGTAATGTTATCTACAAAAGTTACCTCAGGTGAATTATCACACCCATCTAAAACATTTGAAGGTTGTCCAGTAATGGCAAAATTATTTACATTTTCACAATCAACTGTTAAGTCAATTGGAATTGTCATCGAAGGATCATTATTATCTTCAACAGTAATGATTTGTGTATGTATTGTTGTATTTCCACACATATCTATTGCAGTCCAAGTTCGCGTCAATGTGTAACTGTAAAAATCACACATATCTGTATCAATACCTTGAGTTGAAGTTTGCAAATAATCAAAAGATGCTAAACCACAATTATCAGCCCCAACAATATCTGTTCCTGCAATTGGTGGTGCAGGAATGGAATTACATTCTACTGTAACATCGGTAGGTAATGTCCCTGTGATAGTTGGAAAAGTATTATCCTGAACGGTGATCACTTGATCATCCGACGCTGAATTTCCACATGCATCTGTTGCAGTCCACGTTACCGTAGTCACATATTCGTTCACACATGAGCCTGGGACAGTATTACTTGAAAACGTAATTATTGGATTCATATCACACATGTCAGTTACCACAGGAGGTGCCGACCCTGGAACAGGAACCATATCACACTCAACCGTTATATCTGCTGGTGCAGTTACCATTGGTGCTGTATTATCTTCAACTGTAATCACTCGCACACCGGTATCAGTATTTCCACAATCATCTGTTGCTGTCCAAGTTCGAGTTACGACGTAACTATTGGTACAAGTTGAAACGGTATCCGCAACCAAAATAATGTTAACTGCAGCATCACAATTATCTGTTGCTGTCAGCATAATTGGAGCAGGTGCTTGACAATCCACCGTAATGTCTGGTGGAATTGCAGCAAGAACTGGATCAGTAGTATCTTGAATAATAAAACTTGAAGTAGTTGTAGATGTATTGTTACATTCATCCGTTACTCTAAAAGTTACTTGAACTGACCAATCACAATCATTAGCAGTCACTTGAGGATAATTAGTATAATCTCCAAAAGCTACCGTTCCTATTACAGGAAAAGCATCATTAGTAATAAAATCAAAATCAACCCAAGTTTCATTAGAACAACCATCTGCAGCAATCGCACCTCCTTGACTATCTATCCATGCTTCCAAATCAGACTGGTCATCTCCTCCTCCGCACTCTTCAGTCATGCTTGTTGATGTTGGGAAAATTGTTGGTGAAATATTATCAATAATGGTAAAGTTAACGGTAAGTGATTGCATAAATCCACAATCATCTGTAACGGTAAATGTTACACTATATACTCCCGTATTTGGGCAACTCGGAGTAAAGCTATTTTCTACATAACTCCAATTAGGTGATCCAACTGAATTATCGATATTCGAACAAGCATCAGTAGCAATTCCACCTCCATGCGAATCTAACCATGCAGTATATTGAGCCATAACTGTGGCCGAGCATTGAACTTGCGTACTAGAAGGAGGGGTTGTGAAAGTAGGATTTTGAGTATCTGAAACACTAATAGTTGCCATTGTCGATGAAGATAAGCCACATTCATCCATAGCAGTAAAAGTTACTGTTGCTGTTCCTGGCCCAGGGCATACCGTGGAATATCCAGTATAATTGTGTGACCACGATACTGTTCCACATGCTTCGTTTGCGACTGCATTTCCATTCGCAGCCAACCATGCATTAATATTGGTAACTGTATTGGCATCACACTCTATATTTAAGTTTTGTGCAACGGTAGTAAAGTTGGGCGCAGTAGTATCCTCAATAGTAACTGTAGCAGTTCTAGTTGAAGTAAACCCGCAGTCATCAATTGCAGTAAAAGTAACTGTTGCCGTTCCTGTCGCACCACATCCATCTGATAGGCCAGAATAGTTATTGGAAAAATTTGTTACCGCACCTCCACAATTATCATCAGCAGCTCCACCAGATCCAACACTTGTTAACCAAGCTGCAATTTGTCCCCCTGGATCAGTTGTTCCATCACACTCCACAGTTAAATCCATTGGGTTAACCGTCCAGTTTGGAGGAGTTGTATCTTCAACAGTTAAGGTCGCTGTGCGAGTTTCCGAATTTCCACAACCATCATGAGCGGTAAACATTACATTTACAGATCCTGATTCTCCACATCCATCTGAAATTCCAGTATAATTATTTGTATAAGTTACTAACCCCGGATTACACCCATCAGTAGCACTTCCATTTCCATTGTTTCCTAACCATGTGGCAATCTGTCCTCCTGGATCGACTGTCCCATCACACTCTATAGTTAAAGGTGTTGGATTGATTGTCCAAATTGGGATAGTGGTATCTTCTATAGTAAAAGTAGCCGTAGTGGGAACAGGATTTTCATTTCCACATTCATCACTCACATAAAAATCTACTGTTACAAATCCTTCATTTCCACAAGTGTTCGTGATAGCAGGCATTGCTGGATCTGTTCTCCAGGTTAAAGTTGTTCCGCTACAAACATCACTTCCTACTGCATTTCCATTAGCTGCTAGCCAGTTGGATAAATCTGTCGAATTTCCCATGCCATCACATTCTACAGTTTCATTAGAAGCTGGAGTTGTTATTATTGGATCAACATTATCAACAATGGAAAAATCTGCATCTGTCGTGGACATATTTCCACAATCATCCATAAATGTAAATTCTACAGTTATCGTTGCCACAAAATTTGCAGCACATCCTGCAGCTATGGCATTATTCAAAGCAATGAATGGGTCATCTGTGGTTACATCAGAAGGAACTGATACTGATTTTACAATCAAATTATTTGGCGAACAGTCATCCGTCGACACCGCATTTCCATCTGCATTTAACCATGCTGTTAAGTCTGCCGCATTTCCAGTTCCATCACATGCTACTTGCTCATCTTGAGCACCTGTAGTAATATTTGGTGGATTTGAATCTTGAACTAAAAAGTTTATCGTAACACTCGATAGATTACATCCATCAGTTGCAAAGTAGGTAACTGAAGCCGTTCCTGTTCCAGCACATGTTCCACCGGTCAAACCTGTATAATCATTAGTCCAAACAACAGGGCTACAATTATCTGATACCGTAAAATTGTCTGCATAATTTAAAATCTGAGTCTCCGGATCGGTAGGCACCCCAGTACATTGAATGGTAATATTCGTCGAAGCTGGAGGAGTAATTACTGGAGCTGAATTATCTTGGACAGTTATCGTTTGAGTTACATTAAACTGTAATCCACAATCATCTTCCAATGTCCACGTTCGAGTAAGTAAATGAGTAGTTGGACATATTTGACCACCAATGGTATTTTCCAAACCATTATTTACGATGGTAACATCTGCTGGTAGGGTACAATCATCAGAAATATCTGCTACAGTTAAGTTAGGTGCAGCTGGTATCATATCACATGAAACAGTCACATCCGCAATACTTGCTAAAAATCCCGCAGAAATTGACGGCCCACCATTTGCGGAAACTGTTATATTTTGCGTCTCTGTAGATATATTTCCAGCAACATCAGTTGCCGAAAATGTTCTCATCATTACTCCGCCTACGCAATAGTCAATGGTAGCTGGAACATCAGTAACTGTTGTTGCAAAAGTTCCATCGCAATTATCTGTAGCATTAACTACTGGTTGTGCTGGAACTGCACAACTAACGGTAATATCTGCTGGAATTGCATCAATTACAGGAGCAGTATTATCAAGGAAATCAATATCAAAAACCAAAGTTGAATCATTTCCTTCATTGTCTTGAGCTAAATAGGTAACTTCTACGTTAGTTCCTGGAGGAATTAAATCGCCTACCATATAACCTCCTGAAATATTAATGATATCAAAGAAAGTAATAAATTGACCACTTCCAGGGTGAGCAGGATTTACACCAACATCTCCTGATGGCCAATTTAATGTTGCCTCACATGCTGCATCAACATAAATTGTATCAGCAACTGTTTCGACAAAAATAAAATGTTGAGACCACCCAACTTGGGCAAACAACAACAAGGTGAAAAACGCTAAGAGCGTTCGTTTTAAAGTGAGTATTCTGTTCTTCATATTTCAAACTTTATGAAAAAGATTAATTATAAATGTTTCTGTTAAAATTCAATTTGATTCAATAAATGCATAAACATTATTAATAATAAATATTCAACTGAGACCTTAAAACATTTGTCTTAAAGCCCATGAATGGCAATAGTTATTTTTGTGTGATAAATTTTAAGAACAGTAGTACACCCGGGGAAACCAGATAACCTCTTAAGATATGATTTTAGAGGTCATTATTTGAAGTCTGGAGGAAGAGTAATCTCAGTAATTTAACTGACTCAGCAAAACATTTATTTAAAAATATTTTGCGAAAGGTATTTGTAAAATTTTCTCTAATAATCTCCCAATTATATAGCTTAAGCTAAATTCTGGGGGGAATTATTTAGAGCGGTAACTGGGAATTCTCAAGTTCCTGGGATTCATTATTTTTATAAAAACGGATCACACAAAACACTTGATTTAAGCTATCATTATTGCAAAGTTTTCCAAAACAAGCATTTCTCGTGGTTTTTATACTCAACAAAGATAGGAAAAAGTGACATAGTAGTTTTTTTATCTACTTACATTTTTCATTTTTTTTGCTCGGTATTCGGTTTTTAACATATAACAAAAAAAGTGCCTATATTTTAAATATAGACACTTTAATGAATATTATTATATAATAT
>CAYGRM010000128.1:0-16575 GCA_964352225.1 uncultured Saprospiraceae bacterium
ACTTCTAATCACATTTGATGAAATTTTTTCAAGAAGTAAATATCGTTGCCGAGAATTACATATTCATTATTTACGAATGCTTTTAATCGTTGTCAAAGCAACTATTTTTATTTAATTTCGCAGCATTGTAAAACGACTCTCTGAGTTGTGAAGCATCAATTAAATCTCAACTTTAAACAATCCAATTTAATTGAGCATCTAACCAAATAAATCAAATATTTTTATGACTACCAAAATCTCCCTGTTCAAACCATATCTTGATACTGATGCACCAGCTTATAAAGGTGGAAAATCAAAAGATGAAATTGATTTCGTTGGCCCTATTCATAAATTGTCATCGAATGAAAATCCTATTGGTGCTTCTCCCAAAGCAGTTGCTGCTATTCAGGCAAAAATGAATAATTTGTACGAATACCCAGATAATACTGATCTTCGATTACGAACGGCTTTAAGTCATTTTTACAAAGACGAATTAACGCCTGACCAGTTCGTAACAGCTAATAGTGGTGTAGGAATTATTGAATTAATTGTACATGCATTTTTGGGAGAAGGCTTGGAGTGTATTGCTTGCAATCCTGCTTTTTTACCTTATATTTCTTTCCCTATCAAAGTGGGAGCCATAATTCGAGATGTACCATTGCTAGGTCATGATTACAATTTAGACATTGATGGAATCGTCAAAAACATCAATGACAACACCCGAGTCATCTGGCTTTGCAGTCCCAATAATCCAACGGGAACATATTTGCCAAAACAAGATATTGATCAACTACTCGAACAAGTTCCTGATCATGTAGTGGTAATTTTGGATGAAGTTTATTATCAGTTCGCTACTGCAGAAGATTATACTACTTCCCTGCCGTATGTTTTGGAGGGAAAAAATGTAATCGGTGTCAATAGTTTTTCGAAGGCATATGGCTTAGCAGGTTTACGAATTGGTTATGCTTATTCAACCCCAAGAATCGGAAGGTATTTGAGTAAATTGCAACGTCCATTTTATATCAATACTTTGGCAACTGAAGCGGCAATAGCTGCCTTAACTGACGATGAATTTCTCGAATTAACCGTTAGGACGGTGAATGAAGGAAAAGCATTCTTGTATCCTGAATTGGATAAATTAGGAATTACTTATTGGAAAAGTCAAGCCAACTTTTTCACCATAAAGCCAGGTATGGATTCAATATTATTTGAAGAAAAAATGCAAGGATTTGGAGTAATGGTTCGGCCAGTTGATAATTTTGGAGCACCTGGTTGTGTAAGAATAACAATTGGTACTCAAGAAGCAAACGAGGCAGTCATTCATGCCATGAAAAATATTTTATAACCTTTTTAGGTTAAAAACCTTAACGTATTTACACTTTGTTCATAGCTGCGAAAATCGTACTTTTATTTTTACAAAAATTCATTCTTATGAAAAAAACTGTACTCTTATTTATATTAGCTGTAATGAGTAGTAGTTTGGTAGCCCAAATTACCGTTACAAATGCTACTTTCCCAGCTCCTGGAGATACGTTGCGAACCGTCGTAGATACCGAACCGAACATCAACTTGCAATCACCAGGAGAAAATATAACTTGGAATTTCACTTCTTTGAATGGTCCTGTTTTTGAAAGTATTATTTTGGACGCAAACCAAGGAGCTTCCTTTGTCAATTTTCCGAATGCAACAATTATGACGGGGCAGACACCGCTCGCTGAAACCTATTTTCAAACGACCGCTACAACATATACTTCTTTAGGATATAGTGGTCAGGATCCAATTGGCTTAGGTTTGGAGGTAGCATTTAAAAATACGCCACCATTAGTTGAGCGAGTTTCTCCGCTTAATTATAATGATGATAATAATTCATCTTCTTTTGTTTCTGTTCCATTTGCCTGGAGTGATTTACCTACTGTACTTACGGATAGTTTACCTTTACCTCCAGACATTTCACCTGACTCAATCGCAATTGAAGTAACGACTACCCGAACGGAAACAGTAGATGCTTGGGGAAAGGTAGCCTTACCAGTAGGCACATATGACGTGTTAAGAGTGCGAAGAATGGATATAACACAAACAAGTGTAAAAGCTCTAGTTCCAACCTTTCCTGGATTCCCATCTATTTGGATTGATGTAACTTCATTTTTGGGAGGAGTGAGTCCACTTTTGGGAGGCGATACGACTTTGACTTATCGATACTATAATGATGAATCAAAAGAACCAATTGCGATCATCAGAGCTGACCCAGTCGATGAAACGCCAACCAATGCAGAATACAAATCAGTTAATCCCAATACGGTAAATATTATCAAATTATATGATAAAAAACCAAACATTTATGCTTATCCAAATCCAGCGATTGACCAAGTAAGATTTGACCTCATAAATATACCCAATGGAGCATATGATTTGAATATTTATAATATTCTTGGAGTAAAAGTTTGGAGTAAAAAATATGAGCTTACCAATTCTTCGGATACTATTCAGTTGGATATCAATAACTTCAAAAAAGGTACCTATCTATATAGCTTAGTGAATAAACGAGGGAAAACTCTCGCTACTAGACGCTTAGTAATTTTGAGGCCTTAAGAAGTAGTCACTTTGAAAAGCTATTCGTTTTTCAACTAAAATCGGGAATACAAAATAATTTGTGTTCCCGATTTTTTTTTTAAAAAAATCAATTTTATTGTACCCATCTTCATTTTACCACGTCACAAAGGTTATTAGAATGAAAATTCTAAACATATATTTTTTAACATAAAAACTTATTCAACCAATGAGTCTAAAAAAAACAATTCCAACTTTATTAGCATTATTCGCATGTGTAGCTGTAATCTTCGCTCAAGGAGATGCACCATTTGCTGATTTACCACCTACAACTGAGTATGGAAAATGCTATGCAAAATGTAAAATTCCGGATGTATACGAAACTATATCCGTTCAGAAAATTAAAAAAGAAGCTTCTACTAAATTAGTAAAAGTTCCAGCTCAGTATGAAAATGCAACTGAGACTGTACTCGTAAAAGAAGGTGGAGTAACATACAAAACTATTCCAGCCACTTACAAAACTGTAACTGAAACAATTGAAGTAGTTCCTGCTTCTACTTCATTCAGAACTATTCCAGCTAAGTACAGAACTGAAACTCGTCAGATTTTAGTTTCTCCGGCAAGTGGAAAATGGGTAAAAAAGAAAAAATCTCCTGGATGTTTTTCTCAAAACCCTGACGATTGTTATGTTGCATGTTATGAAGAAACTACAGCAAAGTACAGAACTGAAACCTACCAAGTATTAGCTACTGCTGCTACGACAACTGAAGAGGTAATTCCTGCTAAGTACAAAACTGTAAACAAAAGAGTAGTTGATCAACCAGCAAGAGTTGAAGAAATCGTAGTTGAGCCACAGTACAAAACTATTACTAAAAAAGTATTAGTTAGTCCTGCTACCACTCGAGAAGAAGTAATTCCTGCAGTTTACACAACTAGTACTTCTAAGCAATTAGTTAAAGCTGGTGGATTTACAGTATGGACTGAAATTCTTTGTGCTGAAAAAACAACTTCTAGCAAAGTACGTGCAGTTCAACAAGCGTTATCTGACGCTGGCTACAATCCTGGTCCTATGGATGGTGTAATGGGTGTAAAAACTCAAGCTGCTATGGCTCAATACCAAACTGACAAAGGATTACCTGTAGGTAACATGAACTTGGAAACTTTGAAAGCTCTTGGAGTAGAAGAATAATCCAAATTTATTTTTCCTAATCGGGTAAAAAAAAGAGTTGATTGCACGAGCAATCGACTCTTTTTTTTTGCAACCATTCATAAAGGATCATGTCTTTTTTGATACAACAGAAGCCTATTAATTTAATAGGGAGAGCGCGGGGAAATCACCTTTTTTGGTGGTTTCCCTATTTTTTTAAGGCAACATTCAACCTTTTTTTTGATAATTGAACGACACCCTATTTCATAAGTCTTTAATAACCAGTAATTTAAGTAGTTCATATCTTCTCATATTTTCGTCAATTTAGGGCTAAAGTTATTCCCTATTTTTTCATAATAACTGAAAAAAAGCGGTATTTTCGTATTGCTATATCTCCCAAGGCCTTACCGAAGAGACAATATGTAAAAGCAAAAAAAGATTAATTCTACTTTTTGCAGATTAAAAATGCTGTTTTTCCTTTTTCCAAATCTCTAGACTAACTGATTAAAACTGATTTTCATTTATAATGATCCCCCCATCGTTATGAAAAAAATCATTTATGTTATTTCGAATATTTTCACAGAAACATTTATATCGAATCTTACTTAACACTTGAAGAAAGTGCTCCATGCCGCTTCAAAACAAAATTTTAAAATATTGATAATGAAAAATTTTACAACCACTCTTACACTTTTGTTGGTTCTGATCAGTAGCAGCTTATTTGCGCAAGTAAATTATACTGCCAAAGATCAGGTGACTATTTACAATGATGTATTCTTGTTCGGTTCCAATTTTGGCTATAACCCACCTTGGCAAGATGAAGACCTCGCAAATATTGCTGCTGGAAATCCTGCCTTAGGAATTGATGGCGTAGGAGTAAAATCCTCTCGACCAACTCTTCCGGGATGGTTTATGGAAGAATATGGTTATGATTTCCGATTGAATACTTATCAGCATTATTCAGATCTTGGATTGAGAGATAATGTATGTATCGTTGGCTTCCCTTCTGACGATCAAAAAGAAACAGATCAACCTTGTGCAGGAATCCAGTCTGAAATGTTTGATAATTTATACACAGACATTTGGGATGGAGGCGCGAATGGTACGCCTTACAATGATGATAATTACTATGCTGCTTATTTGTACAAAACAGTTTCGATGTACAAGCAGCATGTAAAATTCTGGGAAATCTGGAATGAGCCAGGATTTGATTATAGTGGAAACTGTGGTTGGAGAGAGCCAGGTGATCCGTTATGTAACTGGTGGGATAATGATCCGGATCCATGTATCAATAAATTACGAGCGCCAATTCAACATTATGTTCGGACACTTCGAATTTCTTGGGAAATTATTAAAACGCTCGATCCTGACGCCTATGTAATTGTTGCAGGAGTTGGGTTTCCTAGTTTCTTAGATGCAATTTTGAGAAATACAGATAATCCTGTAGATGGAAGTGTAACTGCTGAATATCCTCATGGTGGTGGTGCTTATTTTGATGTGATGGGCTTTCACTCGTACACTCACTTTGATGGTACGATGAAATATTGGGATAATAACTTAGGTCAATTCGTTTATGAAAGACATTCTGATAAAGGTGCAAGTGGAGTATTGAGAAGACAAGATCAATACCAAGATGTTTTAGATAACTATGGTTTTGATGGCACAACTTATCCTGAAAAAGAATGGATTATCACCGAGATCAATGGCCCTCGAAAACAATTTCAAGACTTTGTTGGATCAGAAGAATATCAAAGAAACTTTTTGCTGAAAGCTGCGGTAGTTTGTATGAAAAGTGATATTCGAGCAATGCACGTTTATAATTTAGCGGAAAGAAAAACTTATAATGAAGCAACTGGCGAGTTTGATTTATTTGGTTTATATGAAAAAGTAAAAGATACGCAACCTTATACTCAAGTAAAAACGGGGGAAGGCGTTGCTTATAAAACCATGTCAGATTTACTGTTTGGTTCAACTTATGATGCCACTCGAACAGCTCAGTTAAATATGCCTGCGACAGTTGATGGCGCTGCATTTTTAGATGCTGATGGAAATCATATTTATGTAATGTGGGCAAAAACCACAACTGACATGAGTGAGATTTCGAGTGCCACTTATTCTTTTCCAGCTGGATTAAATATTAATTATTTGGAAGCACGAAATTGGGAATATTCCAATACTTTCCAAAGTTCACAAGTTGATCCTAGTAGTATTGCTTTGACAGCTGAACCTATATTTTTTACAGAATCCATTTTCTCAACAGATATTTCTGCTGGTTGTGAACCTTTGACGGTAAATTTTCAAGAACGATATGCTGGAACTGCAGCAAGTTATAATTGGACATTTGATGGAGGAGTTCCTGCCACTTCAACTGATGCAAATCCTACCGTAGATTATGCCAATGCAGGAACTTACGAATTCTCTTTAGACGTCTTGGATGGAAGTGGAAATGTTTTAGCTACGCAAACATCTTTCGTCGTGGTAACTTCTCCACCAGCTGCTGATTTCACATATACCCTTTCAGGACCAATTATTGTTTTCCAAAATAATTCTTCAACAAATACCGATACTTACAATTGGGTTTTTGGAGATGGAACGACAAGTTCAGAAAGAGAACCAACTCACGTTTATAATACGAATGGAACTTACACCATTACTATGATTGCTTCTAATGGATGTGGTGCAAGTACGCAAACTGCAACTGTTACGATCAATACTTCTTCGAATTTCCAAATTCCATATAATGCCAATACTGTTTTAGATCCTTACCTAGGTACATTCCGTCCAGGAACAAACTTTGGCTATAATCCACCTTATACAGATTTTAGTTTAGCAGATCTTGCGGCTGGAAATCCAAGCATAAATATCAAAGGCGTAGGGGTAAAAGCTTCTCGACCTTCTCTTCCAGGATGGTTTGTGAATGAGTACGGTTATGAATTTAATTTGCCAAATTATCAACACTATGATAATTTAGGTTTGGAAGAAAATGTCTTAATTATTGGTTTCCCTGCTCCAGAAGAAAGAGATCCAGCTTACTATTGTGATGGCGTTCAATCGGAGATGTTTGCCAATATGTATTCTGACATTTGGGATGATGGTACTGATGGAACACCTTATAATGATGAAAATTATTTAGCTGCTTATTTATATAAAGTAGTTACTCTTTATGGAGATAATGTTCGATTTTGGGAAATCTGGAATGAGCCAGGGTTTGATTATACTGGAAATTGTGGATGGAGAGAACCAGGCGATCCAGTTTGTAACTGGTGGGATCAAAACCCTGATCCATGTGATTTCAAATTACGTGCACCAATTATGCACTATGTTCGAATCTTGAGAATTAGTTATGAAATAATAAAAACACTCCAACCCGACGATTACTTGGTAGTTGCAGGAGTTGGTTTCCCAAGTTACTTAGATGCGATTTTGAGAAATACCGATAACCCTGTGGATGGAAGTGTAACTGCTGACTATCCTCTTGGTGGTGGGGCATATTTTGATGTGATGGGTTTCCACGCTTATCCTCACTTTGATGGAACGATGAGATGGTGGGATAATTCAATCGGAGGTTTTCACTACGAGAGACACTCTGACCAAGCCATCCAAGGAATCAAAAATCGTCAAAACTTATATCAAGGCGTTTTGGAAAATTACGGCTACAATGGAACAACTTATCCAAACAAAGAGTGGATCATTACCGAGAGTAATTTACCTCGAAGAGAGTTCCAGGATTTTATTGGAAATGAAGATGCCCAAATTAACTACATGGCAAAAGCTGTCGTAACTTGTTATAAAAATGCGATTCACCAGTTCCACGTTTATAATTTAGGAGAAGCAGAATTCATCAATAGTGCCACTCGTGAATTCGATGTAATGGGAATGTATCAAAAATTAATTGGTCAACCTGAATACTCACAAGTTGTCAACTTGGAAGGTATTTCCTATAAAACAGCTTCTGATATTTTGTTCGGAACTGAATATGATGAAGCAAAAACAAATGCCATGAACTTGCCATCAAATATTGATGGAGCTGCATTTATTGATGCTGCTGGAAATTATTCCTATGTGCTTTGGGCAATTACAACAGAAGATCAAAGTGAGGTAGCGAATGCAACTTATTCTTTCCCTGGCTCATTTAATATTTCTGATTTATATAAAAGAGAGTGGGATTACTCTGAGACTGAAGCAACTCAAACCATTAGTCCTACAAACGTAGCACTTACTGGTCGTCCAATTTATTTATTGGAAAATCAAACTACGATTGTAGTTCCTACTGCTACATTTTTCCCAGACAATAGTGTTGGCTGTGCACCGCTTACGGTAAACTTCGATGATATGTCTCATTCCAATATTGATTCTTGGAATTGGACTTTTGCTGGGCCGAATGGATTCAATATAACTTCCACAGAGCAAGAACCATCAATCACATTTAATGATCCAGGAGTTTATACTGCTACGCTTGAAGTAAGTAATGCTGCTGGTTCAAATACAACTACTCAATTGATTCAAGTTGATGCGGCCTTAACTGGTGGATTTACTTATGTGATCAATGGTAACCAAGTTACCTTTACTAATACTTCTGTAAATGGAACAAACTTCTCATGGGATTTTGGTGATTCTATAACTTTCACCGACCAAGAAAATCCAGTTCACACCTATGCAGGTGATGGATTGTATAATGTTGGATTATCTGTTTCAAACTCCTGTGATACGGTTGTCATTTCTCAAATAATTGAAATAGGAATTGGATCAGGAGTACCTCCTACTGCTAATTTTTCAACTAACTTATCAGCAGGTTGTGGCCCGTTCTCTGTAAACTTTATTAATCTGTCTTCAGGTGCTACAAACTTCATGTGGACTTTCCCAGGAGGAACACCTGCCACTTCTACTGAGCAAAATCCGACTGTAGTTTATAATACTCCGGGAAATTATAATGTAACATTAGCTGCTTCAAATGCTTCAGGCACCACCTCCTTTGAGCAAACAAGTTTGATTACAGTTCTTGGACTTCCTTCGCCAAGTTATACTTATGATTTGACGAATTCACCAACTCTTAATTTCATCAATAACTCCTTAAATGGAATCAGTTATTATTGGGACTTTGGAGATGGAAATAATAGCCAGTTGCAGGATCCTGTTCATACTTATTCTGCAGGTGGAGCATATACCGTTACTATGACCGCAGCCAACGGATGTGGTTCTGCATCATTTTCACAAATCGTAAATATCGATGCCAGTAACTTACCGCCTACTGCTGGATTTACTTCTGATAATATCAATGGATGTGCTCCTATGGAAATTAATTTCATGGATAATTCTATCGGCGCTGAAAGTTGGAACTGGACTTTCCCAGGAGGGACACCTGCAACCTCTACCAATCAAAATCCAGCAGTAACTTACGCTGCAGCAGGAACTTACGATGTAACATTGGAAGTGAGTAATTCAAATGGAACAGACATGATGACAACGACATCATACATTAATATTTTGGAAGGTCCCACATCTAATTATTCATTTACAACCTTAGATTCTCTAGCTACTTTTACCAACTTAAGTAGTGCTAACGCATTTAATTATACTTGGAGTTTTGGTGATGGAACGTTTAGTAATGACGAAAATCCTACTCATATTTATGGTGCGTCAGGGGTTTACGAAGTAACTTTGACAGCTACCAATGGATGTGGTTCTAACTCAACTACTTTCTTTGTTGACATCACGACAAGTTTAGGAAATGCTCCTGCAGCTTCCTTTACTTCAAATATTAACTCAGGTTGCGGACCATTGGAAGTTCAATTTACAGACCTCTCTGCAGGAGATGCTACTGATTGGTTCTGGTCTTTCCCTGGAGCAACACCTTCAACTTCGACTGATCAAAATCCAACGGTAACTTATCCTAACCAGGGTTCCTATACCGTAACTTTGGAAGTAAGTAATTCTTTTGGAAATGATATTGCTACTCAAGTTTCCTACATCAATGTGGAAGGAGCACCAACTTCTGGTTTCTCTTCTTCATTAAATGCCTTGACTGTAAACTTTAGCAATACTTCAACAGGAGCAACTACATACTCTTGGGACTTTGGTGATGGAAATACAAGTACAGACCCTAATCCAATGCACACTTATGCCACGGGGGGAGGATATACTGTAACCTTGATCGCTACCAACGATTGTGGATCAACCACTTTTGTAGATAATATTTCTTTTGCCAATCTTCCAGTAGCTGCTTTTGATTCAGATATTACAAGCGGCTGTGGACCTTTGGAAATTCAGTTTAATGATAATTCAACAAATGCAACAGATTGGAACTGGTCTTTCCCTGGAGGAACACCTACAACTTCTACTGATGAAAATCCTATCGTAACTTACACTACTCCAGGTACTTATAATGTAACTTTAGTTGCCTCAAATTCTTCTGGAAATAACACGAGCACTCAAACTGCATACATTGAAGTATTGAATATTGCAACGTCTTCTTTCTCATCTACTACGAATAATTTGACTGCAACATTTACTAATACCTCCACCAATGCTACTTCTTATACTTGGGATTTTGGTGATGGAACTTCAACAACAGGTAGTGATCCAAATCATATTTATGCAGCAGATGGAACTTATACCGTTACCTTGATTGCTACAAATGATTGTGGTTCAGTAACCTCAACTCAAGAGGTAACCGTTACAACTTTACCACTCGCTGGTTTCATTTCAAATGCAACCAATGGTTGTGCTCCTTTAGAAGTTCAATTCACAGATCAGTCTTCTGCGAATACCACAGGTTGGGCATGGTCTTTCCCTGGTGGAACACCTGCTACTGCTACCAACCAAAATCCAGTCATCACTTACGATACTCCTGGAACTTATGACGTAACGCTTGTAGCAACTAATGCAGCTGGAAATAGTACTCAAACTCAGTTATCCTACATCACAGTTGCAAATACTGCAGATGTTTCTTTTGGAATAAATGTTTCTAGTTTAACTGCTACATTTAATAATACTTCTACCAATGCCATTTCCTACTTCTGGGATTTTGGTGACGGAAATATAAGTACAGATGAAAATCCAATTCATGATTACGCTGCCAATGGAACATACATTGTTACCTTAACCGCAGCAAATGCCTGTGGATCAGTTTCTACAACTGAAACTATTGAAGTACAATATTCAGGTTCAGCTCCCACAGCAAATTTCTCAGCAAATGTAACTACTGGTTGTTCACCCATCACAGTTGAGTTTACAGATTTATCCTCAGCTGATGCGACGACTTGGGCATGGAGTTTCCCTGGTGGTTCACCATCAACTTCTACTGATCAAAACCCAACGGTAACTTATGCCAATGCAGGAATGTACGATGTGGTTTTAGTAGTAAGTAATCCAGGTGGAAGTAATACTGCTTCGCAAACTTCATTGATTGTAGTTACGGCTGAACCAGTTGCCAATTTCATCTCAGGGATAAATGGAAATTCAATTTCCTTGACCAATACTTCAATCGGAGCAACTTCTTACGCTTGGGATTTCGGAGATGGAAGTATGAGTACAATGGCAAATCCAAGTCATAACTATTCCACGGATGGAACTTACACCGTTACCTTAACGGCAACTAATGCCTGTGGAACTTCAACTACAACTGAAACAGTTGTGATTACAACTGCTGCAAATGTTGCTTTTTCCGCTGACGTTCTTTCAGGATGCACACCTTTGACCGTAAACTTTACCGATCAAAGTACAGGTACCGTTGATAGTTGGTTATGGGAAATTACTGGAGCTACGCCAAGTAGTTCTACTGATCAAAATCCAACTTTTACTTTCGATACTCCTGGAACTTACAATGTAACGTTGACTGCAACGAATGCAGCTGGAAGTTATACTAATACTCAAACTTCATATATCGTAGTTGCAACTACTCCTACGGCTGCCTTCAATATTATCTTCTCAGGTGGCGTTTATTCTTTCACTAATAACTCCATAGGTGCAACTTCGTACTCTTGGGATTTTGGTGATGGGAATATGAGTACCGACATGAACCCAACTCATACTTATGATACTGATGGAACTTTCGTCACAACGTTGACTGCAACGAATGATTGTGGATCAGTAACCACCACTCAAACCATCACAGTTACAACTGTACCTGTCGTTGCTTTCACGGCTGATGTAGTTTCAGGTTGTGCTCCGTTGGTAGTTAACTTCATGGATCAAACTACAGGAACGGTTAATAGTTGGTCTTGGGAAATCCAAGGAGGTACACCAAATACTTCTACAGAACAAAACCCAACAGTAACTTTCGACACTCCTGGAACTTACGATGTAACTTTAACGGTAACTAACCCTAATGGTAGTTACCTAGTCACTCAAACTTCCATGATCGTTGTAGCAGCTGCTCCAACAGCAGCCTTCGATGCAAACTTAAGTGGTTCAGTTTATTCGTTTACCAATAACTCAACTGGTGCTACAAGTTACGTTTGGGACTTTGGGGATGGAAGTATGACAAGTACTGAAATGAATCCAACTCACTCCTACGCATTGAGTGGTTCATACACCGTTCAATTGATTTCAAATGGACCTTGTGGATCTGATACAACTGAATTATTGCTTGCAGTAGTTGCTGCTCCAATGGCGGCTTTTAGCTCAGATACCACTTTTGGATGTGCACCGTTCACCGTACAATTCACAGATGAATCTACTAATGCAACAGCTTGGAACTGGATATTCTCTGGAGGTACACCAAGTACTTCAACTGAACAAAATCCATTAGTCACTTACGATATGCCTGGAACTTATGCAGTAAATTTAGATGCCTCGAATAGTGTTGGCTCAGATAATATCGCTGTCAATTCTTATATCGTTGTAGATGATGTACCAACTGCTTCGTTCTCTGCCAATGCAGACACTACTCATGTCGTATTTTTAAATACATCAATCGGAGGAACTAACCCAACTTACTTATGGGACTTCGGTGATGGAAATACAAGTACCGAGGTAACACCTACCCATGATTATACTGGAGGTGGAACGTACACCGTAACCTTGACTGTAACTAATGATTGTGGAACAGAAACTTTCGAAATGTCGATTGTCATCACCACGGCAACGAATGAAATTACTTTCTTAGAAGAATTTTTATTGTTCCCGAATCCAAATGATGGACAATTTACTATTGTCCTAAAGGGTGAACCAAAAGATGATCTTCACATTAATTTGATTAATATCATCGGACAATATATTCACCAAGAAAAAGTAGATTTTACTACTGGCCAATTGACGAAAACGTTCAACTTTGATCGTTTACCAGTTGGAACTTATATCGTTGAATTGAAATCTAATCAACAAGTTTCTTACAAAAAGGTGGTGATCGAATAAGCACTTTCTTTTGATAAAATATCAAAGCTCAAGTTTTTCTTTTGGAAAAGCTTGGGCTTTTTTTATGGGGAATTAAAATTCAGATGAATTCGTTAATAACTATGCTTTTTACTTTTCAAAATTGGCTACCTTGCCCTCTATCCGAAACATTTTTTTAAGCGCTCTTAATCATCTTAATACAGAAGAATGAAAAAATACATTTTAATCTTTATTGTTTTTATTTCCCCAATTTTTCTATTCTCTCAACCTTTGAATAGCAATTGGGGAGAAAAATATAGTGTCAATGGAGACGGTAAGTCAAAATTATTATCAATTGAAGATGATGGGTATTACGTCGTATTTGGATTAAATAATCCCAAAGTAAACCCTAGAATATTAAAATATAATTTTCAAAATGAAGTCTTATCAGAGAAGGATCATCGATTTCAATATTCAGGAAGACGACTAACTTTACATAAAATTATTAAAATCAAAAACCAAATATATGGTCTTCTGAGTTATAGTGAATGGGACAGAAATACATTTATTTCAAAGTTCAAAGAAGGTCATTTTGGTAATTCCAAAAGATGGTTTGAACATAATTTTAATTTAAAAGGCAAGTTTTTATCAAATACTCAATCCTATCAAGACTTAGAGCATTCTATTTCTATCAGCCAAAATGATTCATCTGTAGTATATGCTTGTGGAGTTCGAAAATATGATAAATATCGACCAGAAGAATTTTTGGTAGCTATTTTTGATGACCAAATGAATCTAAAATGGCAGAAAAAAGAAAAATTGGAATACTACGATACTTCTTTTTTTACTGATAAAATCACCGTAGACGGATAGTGGCAAAAATGCGTTCTTGATTGGTTTTATTTCAAAAAAAAGACAAAAAGATGCATACAAAATTTTTCATATTACAAAAGATATTACAAAAGAATATGGCATCAAGTTAAAGGGTAAATATCATCCTACTTCAGTTTCCTCACTCTATGATAAAGAAAAGAACAAGTTAGTTATATCAGGATTTTACAAAACGTATAAGAACAAGAATCAAGCAGGTATTTTTTATCAAGAATTAGATTTAGCAGCATCTAGTTTTTCTGAAATTAAGTATCAACCATTTTCTTCAATAGAACAATTAGAGCATAAATATTCAATCACAAAATTTAAAAAATTGAGCAATGGCAATTACCAATTTTTAGCTTTCAGTAAAGTTTGTGCATTAGATTCTCCATCAGGCACGAGTCAACCAAAAAGATATAATGAAAAGTTACGAGAAGAAGAATGGCCAACTCATTGTGTTTGCAATCAAATAATTTTTTGGACTACGGATAAAAAAGGTAACCTCATCAAAAGACATATTTATGACCGTGAAATAACAATGGGATATAATACAATAGGTTATACCATTTTGCCTAATGGAGATAATACGTATTTATTTTTTGTTATGGATGGAGAAGAAGAAAAAAGGTCTATTCGAAAGCACAATATATTTGATATGTTTTTTGACTTAAGATTAATTCATATTGATGACAAAGGAGAAATTGTTTCCGATAAAATATTACCCTTATCTGAGCGTGGGAAGTATTTAATTGAAGATGTTCTCGCATTTATTAATGATGACAGGATGATATTCGGAGGTAGAATTCAAAAATTCAATCAAGGTATAAAAGATATTTATGGAAAAAAAAGTTTGATTTTTGGGAGTATGGAGTTAGAAGAAAACAATTGAAATCGTTTGCCTTAACCGTTGTAAACTTTCATTTCGCAAATAAGGGATAAGTTTTAAAATTAGCGTATCCATACACTTAAAAAGCAACCATCTCCCCTCTCCTAACGTTTTATTTTTAGTTATATTTATAAAACAAACAACGCCAGTATATGAAAATCTTGATGGTCTGCCTCGGAAATATTTGCCGTTCGCCCCTCGCAGAAGGCATTATGAAAAGTAAAATCCAAGAGCAACAACTCAACTGGATAGTCGACTCCGCAGGTACTGGCGCATGGCATGCTGGCGAATTACCCGATCCTCGTTCCATCAAAATTGCTCAAAAAAATAATATTGATATCACCAACCAACGAGGTCGACAATTCAAAGTAAACGATTTGGATATCTTCGATTTAATCCTCACGATGGATGCTACTAATTTTCAAAATGTAAGACATTTAGCTACTTCTCCTGAGCAAGAAGATAAAATTCATCTCATCATGAATTTCGTTAATCCAGGTTTTAATCAGCAAGTTCCTGATCCATATTATGGAACGGACGGCTTCGAAAGTGTATTTGAAATGTTAGATGTGGCGTGCAATAGGATTATTGAAAAATATAAATAACTAAAAATCAAAAGCCGTAAATGTTTTATAACAAAACATTTACGGCTTCCTTTTTTCCTCAAAAAAACTAACCTATCCTGGTTCCGACTCTGCCCCACTCTCATGTCCAACCAATCCTCGAAACGCATCCCTCACCGTGCTTCCTTCATTAATCACTTTATACATTTCTTCTGTAATTGGCATTTCGACATTATATTGATGAGCCAATTCGCGAACGACTTCACATGTTTTTACACCTTCCGCCACCATCGACATTTCATCAATTATTTCCTTGAGAGTTCGTCCTTTCCCTAAATGAAACCCTACTGTTCGATTTCGACTTTGGGTACTACTACAAGTTGCGACTAAATCGCCCATCCCTGCCAAACCTGCAAATGTCAACGGATCTCCTCCCATGGCAACTCCTAATCGGGTCAGCTCTGCCAATCCTCTCGTAATAATTGCAGCACGAGTATTATCTCCTGCACCTGCTCCATCTCCCATTCCAGCAGCTATGGCAATTACATTTTTTAATGCACCTCCAAGCTCACAACCAACGACATCAACATTGGTATAAACTCGAAACAAACCTGTACTAAAAACTTTTTTCAATTCATTGGCCATCGCATCATCAACCATCGCAATTACACTTGCCGCTGCCTGCCCTGCCATAATTTCTCTGGCCAAATTTGGACCAGTCAACACTCCTGCAGGGTGTCCAGGCATCACGGTTTCAATGATTTCAGTCATTCTCATTTTCGTTCCTTGTTCCAATCCTTTCGACAAACTGATAATTGGAATCCAAGGACGAATAAATGGTTTCGCATCTTCTAGCACTCTACGAAAACTTTGTGAAGGTACACCCATCACTAAAACATCTGCATCATAAATAGCTTCCTCAATTGAGTTAGTTGCCACGAGTGAAGGAGTCAGATCTGCTCCTGGAAGATATTTTTCATTACGATGATTATTATTAATATCATCGACCGTAGCTTGATTTCGAGCCCACATTTTCACAGGTCTTTTTCTAGCGATCATAGAAGCAACGGTTGTTCCCCATGAGCCTCCTCCAAGTATTCCGATTTTTAAATCCATAGTTTCTTATTTGGTTATGATTAATTCGTTTCTATTTTTCTTTTGGTTTTAAAATAACTGGTTTTCCATTCGACTTCGCTTTTACTAGTTCTTTCTTTGGAATCTCTTGTCCCAATTCCAACAAAAACTCATTTCGGATTTTTTCAATATTT
>CAYGRM010000129.1:0-16124 GCA_964352225.1 uncultured Saprospiraceae bacterium
CTTTTATTGTAATTAATAGAACTAATGAACCTATTGACTTAAAAAATGCCATTCAAAAAGGTATTGATGATTGTTATTCCCTTCCTTTGAAATGGGACAATATTCTATCTAGAATAGAATTTTTAATTCGACATAAAAAGGAGGTTCAAAAAATCGGCAAAGTCAAATCGGCAAAGTATAAAATTCCTACAGGTAAAAGGATATTTGATATTTGTGTTGCTTTAGGAGCTTTATTGTTTTTAAGTCCAATTTTATTAATTATTGCTGCTGCCATAAAATTAACTTCCAAAGGACCAGTTCTTTACAGTTCCAAAAGAGCAGGAACTAACTATAAAGTCTTTAATTTCTTTAAATTTCGTTCAATGTGTGTGGATGCTGACCAAAAGTTAGATCAGTTCGCTCACTTGAATCAATATAATGATAATGAAGAAGGCCCTTCTTTTACCAAAATCCAAAATGATCCTCGAGTTACACCTATCGGTAAATTTATCCGAAAAACTAGTTTAGATGAATTACCTCAGTTGATCAATGTATTAAAAGGTGATATGTCAATTATTGGAAATCGACCTTTACCGCTTTACGAAGCAGAGCAATTAACAACTGATGGCAACTCAAGACGATTTATAGCACCAGCTGGTTTGACTGGATTGTGGCAAGTGTCTAAAAGGGGAAAAAAAGATATGTCTGTTCAAGAGAGAATTGATTTAGACATAGAATATGCATCGAAGCATTCAATCATGATGGATTTAAAAATCGTTGCAAAAACCCTCCCAGCAATGATTCAAGAAGAATCAGTTTAAAATATAAATTATTTGGAATAGGTTTTGGACTAATTTTCTAGCATAGAAACTCAGTCCAAAACCTATTTTTATTTATAATTTTGTGGAAAAAAATATGAAGGTGGAGCAACCACTCGTATCTATTATTTCTGTTAATTTCAATCAGATTCAAGTGACATTAGAGTTGTTGGAATCGTTGAGAAATATCTCCTTTCGTAATTTTGAAATTATTTTAGTAGATAATGGTTCCTCCAAAGACTCCACAAAGCTAATCTCTGAAGCTTATCCTGAAGTTAATTATATTTATAACGATAAAAATTTAGGATTTTCTGGCGGAAATAATCTAGGTATTCGAGCGAGTAAAGGCGAATATCTTTTTTTTGTCAATAATGATGCAGAAATTACAGAAGGATGCATTGAGACTCTCCTGCAACTATTCAACTCTATTCCTCAATTAGGAATTGTTAGCCCCCGAATTTGTTATGATCTAAAGTTGACCAATAATCAACAAATTATTCAGTATGCTGGTGCAACCCATGTTCATCCCATAACTGCTAGGAATGAAATATTAGGAGAAAAACAGCTTGACAAAGGGCAGTTTAATGAAGCTGAAGAGACAGCGTATGTTCATGGTGCAGCAATGATGATTAAACGAGAAGTGATTGGTAATGTGGGAATTATGCCTGAAGAATTCTTTTTATACTATGAGGAATTAGATTGGAGTGAACAGATTAGAAATGCAGGATATAAAGTTTATGTAGAACCAAATGCCTTAGTTTTTCATAAAGAATCTTTGGCAGTTGGAAAAAATAGTACCTTAAAAACTTACTATCATATTCGAAATAGAATCTTCTTTGTAAGAAGAAATCGAAGTGGAAGTCAGATAGCAATATTTTATTTATTTTTGTTTTTTTTCACTATACCCAAAAACACTTTGGTATTCCTTAAAAATCGAGAGTGGGGACATATTTCAGCTTTTTACAAAGGCATTTGGTGGAATTTAGTTGGAAACAAAAGTTAACAATTTAAAGAAATGAGCATTTTAATTTACTTGTATATTATTGTAAGTGCATTGTTAGCATTCTATTTATTGTTTCCATTCGTTACTGTTTTCTTGGCACTTTTTGCCAAGGAAAAAATAAAAACGAAGGAACAATTGGGTGATGCCTACCAAGAATATGACTATGGTTGTATTATTACGGCTTACAAAAATGCGGAAATCTCCAAGCCTTTAATTGCTTCTCTTTTAAAACAACCTTTCCCTAATTTTCATATTTATTTGGTGGCTGATGAGTGTGATATTTCTGATTTTAATTTGACTAACGAAAAGTTGACGGTTTTGAATCCTCAACCTTCTCTCAGGTTAAAAGCAAAAAGTATCATTCATGCCATGGATAATTATGTTCGAAAACATGATTATACCGTGGTATTTGATGCAGATAATTTAGCTCATCCAGATTTTTTAGTGGAGATAAATAAATATGCAAATAATGGTCACCGAGCCATTCAAGGTCAGCGGACAGCTAAGAATTTAGATACAATTTATGCCTGTGCAGATGCGACTGGAGAATTTTATAAAAATTATATTGAGCGATATGTACCTTATATGTTAGGTTCTTCGACTGTAATTTCCGGAAGTGGAATGACGGTGGAGACGGATTTGTACGCTGCTTATTTAGCAAGTCCTGAAATTGAAATAGGAAAAACGCAATGGAAAAAGATGTTGCAAGAGGATAAAATTTTACAAAACAATTTGCTTTACCAAGATGAGAAAATCGTTTATGCAAAAAATGCCATTGTTTTTGATGAAAAAGTAGTGAGTGGAGAACAAGTTGAAACTCAAAGAAGTCGGTGGTTATTTTCTTATTTCCAAAACCTACCAAATTCCTCAGGTTTGATCTTGAAAGGCTTGACTCGATTAAGTTGGAATCAATTCTTTTTTGGCTTAATTACGATTGCACCACCATTGTTTATTTTATTATTTCTCTCTTTGGTAATAGCTGTATTGGGATTATTTTTAGTTCCTAAAATTGGTATTGCAATGATTGCGGCTATTGCTATATTTAGCCTTACGATTTTGTGGACACTATATTTATCAAAAGTCCCAAAAGAGATTTGGTCAGCGATTTGGGGATTACCTTTCTTTGTATTAAAACAAGTGACGGCGCTTTTTAAAATGGGAAATCCAAACAAAAATTTCAAACATTCAGAACACACTCGTAAAGTTTCGATTGATGATGTTTTGAAAAAGGATAAGTAGCCGTTAGCTTTAGCTGGCAGTCAAAAAATGAGCGCAGCGATTTTTTTGTAAAAAATACAAAATGAAAAATCTCACTATCTATTCATCTCTTCTTTTAAACATCCTTTTCATTTGCGGTTTTTTTTATATCGTAAATGCACTTGGCGGGTTCTCGTATTTGATAGCCAAAATGAAAACCAAAAATTTAGCAGGAGTTTACGAACATCGAAAAAATCATTTCAAAGATTTACCCATGCAAAAAGATGCTATAGTTATGTTGGGAAATAGTATAACGCAGAGTTGTGAGTGGAGCGAATTGTTAGAAAATCCCAGAATGGTGAATAGAGGAATCTCAGGAGATATGACCGGTGGATTATTGATGAGATTGGATGATATTACTAGACATCAGCCCGCTAAAATATTTTTGATGATTGGAATTAATGATTTGAGTATTTATTCACTTGATTCTATTTTAAAAAATTATGAAGACATTGTTACCCAAATTTTGTTAAAAACTCCTTCTACAAAATTGTATCTCCAGAGCATTTTACCCGTAAATAATCAAGTTAGGAATAGTGGAAAAAGCAATTCGGATATTGTTTTTTTGAATAAAAAAATAGAAAATATCGCTTCTGAAAATGGATTGGTTTTTCTTAATTTGCATCCGTTGTTTTTGGATGGGGAAGGGGAGTTAAATTCAAATTTGACGCAAGATGGAATTCATTTAGATGCTAGTGGATATTTGATTTGGAAAAATGAATTACAGAAATATATTAATAATTAAAACTCAAAACGAACGACTTACAAGGTTACTTAAAATCATCTTGTGTGTAAAAACTACTTTCAATATTAATGATTTTTAATAGTCTTCCATTTTTTATTTTTATCGGAATCTTTTTGCCTTTGTATTTTACGATGAAGGGAAAAGCGAGGCTATTGTTATGTTTGATTGGAAGTTATTTTTTTTATGGATGGTGGGATTATCGATTTTTGAGTTTGGTGATGTTTTCTACTTTGATTGATTATGTGGTTGGATTAAAATTGGAAAATGAACATAATATTTTGAAGAGAAAACGATTGATGATGATGAGTATGATTGTCAATTTAGGGTTCCTAGGTTTTTTCAAATACTTCAATTTTTTTCAAGAGTCTTTTATTACGATGTTGAATGATCTGGGATTTCAGGCTCATCCTTCTACCTTGAAAATACTATTGCCGGTTGGAATTTCATTTTATACATTTCAATCGATGAGTTACACGATTGATGTGTATTGGCGAAAAATAAAAGTGGAAAGAGACTTTATTCGTTTTGCCACCTTCATATCTTTTTTTCCTCAACTAGTCGCTGGGCCAATTGTAAGAGCAAGTGATTTTTTACCTCAATTTCAAAAAGATAGATCATTCACTTGGGATCGATTAATTTCGGGAACAGGTCAAATGCTTTGGGGATTTTTTAAAAAAGTGGCAGTAGCTGATTCTCTTGCACCTTTTGTCGATCAATGTTTCCAATCACCAGAGGGTTTTTCTTCCTTACATTTATTGATTGGAATCATTTTTTATTCCTTCCAAATCTATTGTGATTTTAGTGGTTACTCCGACATCGCAATTGGTTTAGCGAGAGTGATGGGATTTGATTTTCCAGATAATTTCAGAACACCTTATTTCTCCAAAAACTTTAGTGAGTTTTGGCAACGATGGCATATTTCTTTGTCGAGTTGGTTAAAAGATTATTTATATATTCCATTAGGTGGAAGTCGAGGAGGAAGTTTTGGGTCGGTATTTTTTATAGTTTTACCATTATTTTTATTGAGCATTTTTTGGGCAGGTAGTTGGCAAACGGCTTTGATTTATTTGAGTATTTTGGCAGGAGTAAGTTTTGGAACTGCAGTTTATATGCGTAAATCTGAGGCGAATAAAGTTAAAGGATTTACCTACATGAATAATATGGTGACGATGTTGTTGGGAGGTTTGTGGCACGGAGCAAGTTGGGCATTTTATTTTTGGGGATTTTTGCACGGAATGTATTTGATCGTGCAAAGATTTTTAGGAAAACCGTTTGGGAATTTGCTGACGGCTCTTCGTTTTCCAAAGTTTCTACAGCAAGGAACTGACATTTTGATTGTCTATTTTTTCACTTGCTTGGCTTGGGTGTTTTTTAGAGCGCCAGATTTCGATGTGGCAGCAGCTTATATTCAAGGAATAGCCTCATTAGAAAATTTCACACCAGGCAGTATTGTCAACAAGTTTTGGGCACTCAAAGGGTTTATCTTAATTGGTATGTTATTGCTTGTTGAAATTTCAGATTTCAAATTTAATTATAGTCAGTTGATTCATAAAAGTCCTGTATTTAGAGTGGTAAGTTTTGTGGTTTTGTTGTGGATCATTGCATTTTTTGGATCATTTGGAGCGAATGCTTTTATATATTTTCAGTTTTAAAAAAACAAGTTTTTGAAAAAAGTCTATTGGATTTTCGCAGTTATTTTTCTCTTCTTTGTGGGAGATCGTATTGGTGGATTCGTCTTAAAGAAGATGATATCTGATAGTGAATTTCGTTATTCAAAAATGTATCGAGGAGAAGCTGATTGTGATATTTTATTCATGGGAAATTCTCGAGGTTTAGGTTTTTATCAACCATACATCGAAGAAGTAACTCGAAAAACAGCATTTAATTTAAGTTATAATGCACTCCCAATGAACCTTGGAAGAGTATTGTTACAAGATTATTTAAAGTATAATAAAAAACCAGAATTATTGATTGTAGATGTTACGATGATGAATCGAGTAGACACTACTTTGATTTCTGGATTCAATGTTTACACACCATATTCAGATAGTTTGGGACTGTTGGTGAAGGAACATACGAAGAATGTTTATTATGCTGGGAAGTTAAGTCATTTGTTTTTACACAATAGTGAGATTTTTCAAAGAGCCATGTTTTATTATAATAGATCGGATAAGGATTGGATCGTGGATCGTGTGATTAATGAAAATATGGTTAGTGCTGTTGAGGATCAACGACCATTTTATGCAGGGCCATTTGATTATTCTACGGTTGAAATGATGTTTGCTGAGTTGCAAAAAACAGTTGAAATGGCAAAAGCAAATGATATCAAAGTTAAATTAGTAATCAGTCCATTTTTTCCTCCTTTCGTTAAGAAAATTGTCAACTTCGAACATCTTCAAAAAAGGGTGGTGATGGCAACTGGGCAACCATTTTATAATTATGCTGATGCGATACAAGACCCCAATGGTTTTGGAGATTATCAACACGTGAATATTAATGGAGCGAAGATGTACATTGATAAAATGAAAGCGGATGGAATTTTTGATTGAATTATTTCTTTAAATTCCTTCATAAAAATCATACATTTTTGGCAAAAAACCAGCGGCTGCATTTAAGAAATCTTTTGATGGACTGCCATAAATTTCAGGGGTATAATCAGAGATCTCTAAAAGTTCATCAATCAAATCGCCCAAGTTATCTAAATGTTCCACCGCAGCATCTGAATTTTTAAAAATTTCTCTAACTACACATTTCGTTTCATCGTGGTTAAAAAACCAATCATATTGTAAGGTGTTTTTATCCTTAGCTTTTGTGACGGCGATACACTTGGAAACGACTTTTTTAAACGCCTCCGTTTGACCTTCATGAATCTGGAATCGACCGGTAATTTGTAGGTTTTGCATGTTGGTGTTGTTTTTAGATATTTTTAGGCAAATGTTTAAGTTTAAATTTATCTGATTTTAGCGTCCATTTTTTTCCTGGTTATTTTATCTCGTAGTACAATTTCGTAATCTCCGTTGGGTAAAATCAAAGGTGTGTTATCTTGATTATTCGCTAATTCTATAACATCAATTGGGATGGCCTGATTGACATCCTCTCCCTTTTTGTAAGCTAAAACTAGGCAAGGATAACTCATTTTATATTTGTCAATATTAAGTTGATAAGGTCTACGTACACCTGATTTTGATAAATACTGAGGACGGTTATTTGGAAAAGTATTCCTTGGATGAAACACCTGAATATCATTTGTTTGGTAGGTTTGCGCTCCTTCTCTTTCATAAGGGACTAAAATAATATTTCTCTTTTGAAAAATGGTTGGCGTTGATATTTTTATCCTTTTTAAAATTGGATTTTGCGGCCCTGCGCATGGATGGTAAATATTGGTTTGCCCAATACTTAGTAAATCTATTTGCGAATATTTTTTTAACCAAAAAGCAATTGTGGACAAATTTCCTTGTTTGGATTCGATAATATCATTCGATAATAACAATACTTTTGCATCTTTTTCTTTTTTTAAAATTCGATTAATATTCATGGCACCCGCCCATTTTTCTGCAGCTTCTTCCTCTGGCTGATCACCAAAATTAAAGTTCTGTTTTTTCAAAATAGTCATGGCTTTTTGCAATTCATTTTCGCTAGGAGAGAGGCTGAAAAATTGGAACCCTGCCAACTGCCCTTGTCGAATAATCTCTCCAAAAATAGATTGATGAATTTGATTTCCATTTTTGAAAATAGGATAACCTAAACTCGAAATCGATTCCAAATTTTTCAAATTTTCGATGCCAATATATCTGAATCCTTGCTGGTACCATTCACCTAATAATTCTAAAATCAACATTTGGAACTCAGGATGCAGAGCAGAAGTTTGAATATGAACTACTTGGTTTAGCCTAGTTTTTGATAAAAGTAAATCATGAGCATCCAGCGGTTTGAACTCAGCAAAAGTATTCATCTGCTGCTGAGTTTCTTTAGACATTTTGAACGTTGTTTTAGCAATGTATTCACAATTCCAAGAACGCTCATCTTTACCGATGTTGATTAATTTGAAGGCATCATTTTTTATGTTTTCGGAAAAGTTATAAGCTAAATCAGTAAGTATAACTCCCTGACCGACAGTATCTTGTGATTTTGTAACAAACTCCACACGTCTATTTTGTTGCTTGCCAACTGAAGTAGAATTATCCGCAACTGCTTGACTTGCACCATGTCCTTCATGTGCCAATCGCTCTTGCTCAATGCCTTGATCTACTAAGTAATCATAAACTGAATTAGCTCGATTTTCAGATAATTCTTGGTTGTGATCTTTGTCTCCATCACTATCCGTATGACCTTTTATATTTATGGTCATGGAAGGATTGTCTTTCATGATTTTGACTAATTTATTTAATTCAGAAAAAGATTCAGAAAGTAAATCATATTTATCTGTTTCAAAATAAATATTTTCCATAACGATGGAGGCAATCTTTCCTTTGATTTGATAAGTTTTACTTGGCTCAAATTGTTCTGCTTCTTTTTCGATTTTTTCTACAAAAATATCATCCAAAAAATAGTAGGCTTCCATGATATTAGTTGGATTATTTTTATCCAAAAATTGACCAACATAAAGATGAGTTGAAGCTTGTTCAGCGGTGAAGGAACCGTTTATTTTTTGCCATAAGTTGGCTTGTAAACGAGTTTCTGGGCGAGCAGTTATTTGGGGTTTTGCTTCTATAATTTTTGTGTTGGTAAAATACAGCCGCTGGTCGAAAAGTATTCCAAAATGATTATTGAGTATTGGAGTACCCGTTACAGTTTTGTTATAAGATTGTGGTGCATTAATCCAAAATTCCACGTAGTATTTTTTTCCAACTTCCAGCGGTTCTTTTAATTTCATAGAAATATATTCCGCCCAATGTGCTCCCTGCACAACCGAACCAACCATGTTTTTACCAGAGTGTGGTTCCACTAATTGCACCTTAGAAGACCGAAATCGAGGAGTAATAAAATCGGTGGAAGCTCTATTTGGAGAAACCCAACTCGGAACAGCTCGGGTAAATTCTAGCCCTTCATCAAGCATTGCTGCTGGTCGTCGATTATAGGCTTCAAAACTTGGATTGGAAACCAAATTCTGAGCAAATAAAGTGAAGCTGAAAAATACAAAAATAAAAAAAGTAAAAATTTTTCTCATTGATAAATTCCTTTTCTACAAGGTAGCAAAAGCTATGCGAAACTTGATTTTTTGATAATTCAAAAGATTAAATAAATCAAAATTATTTGAGGATTTCAAATTCAACTCTTCGATTTGATTGTTGACCCTTCAATGTTTTATTTTCAGAGATGGGTTGACTTTCCCCTTTGCCCAAAGTTTTGATTTTTGAAATATGTATTCCATTGGAAATTAGATAGTTAGCGACGGATTTAGCTCGTTTTTCAGATAGGATTTGATTAGCGTAAGTTTTCCCAATGTTGTCAGTATGACCTGTTATTTTAATTTTAAAATTTCGATTTTCCTTTAAATAAACGATTAAATCGTCCAAAGAATTATAGGCAATAGGAAGTAAAATATCACTATTATTTTCAAATAATATATTGGGAAGGACAAAAGTTTTTTCTTCAAAAATAGTTTGAGGTTGAGAGTTTTCAATTTCTTGAGGAATATCCCCTATTGCTGGCGCTAATACTTTTACATTTTGAATAGAATGAGGATGCTGAGTGATAGAATGTCGAACGGAATCAGCATAAATGTGTTCTCGATTTTTTTCTAAATCACATGTAGAATTTAATTTTTCCAAAGGAGTCAAAGAGAAATTATCAAAGTAATGATAGACACGTCTAATCGGTCTTTCCCCCTTTTTCTTTTTTTGTAACAATGAAATTACGGTTTGTGCATCGCGTTTAAAATTTCCTAAGACCATTCCAACTTCATTGCCAGTAGCTTCGTAAATTGTTTCTAGCGTAATCCATTTATTTGCAGGAAATGGTTTAGAAAATTCAAATTTGATTTGCGGGGTTTTTTCAAAAATCGGATCATTTTTTTTGGTAACCATCAAGGTGTCTGCTAGGTAAACCTCAAAGCTATTGACAAAGTAAGTTTTACTTAAAAATTGGAATTGAAGTTTGTATTTTTTCCCTTTTTCTAATTGGCATAGAAAGGGAACTTGGACGTAAGAACGATCCATTTTTCTTCCCGTGTTAAACATGCGTAAGGAAAGGCAACGACTTCCATTAGCCGGTTTCATCACGGTTTCATCTTGCCTTGAAATTTTGTAATCGTAATAAAGAAAGGCTTTTAAAGTATTGGATCTCCATGCTTTAGGAGCGCAGAGTTCTTGGTATTTTTGGCAAGTATTTTCATCTTCGAGGCTTGGGTTTGGGATTAGGTTTTGTCCATAAAAAATTAAGAAGAAAAAGGACAAGACAAAACTCAATACTAACCTCTTCATGTATATTTAATATTTTTTTGGAGAAAAGAAATATTCTCAAACTTCAGTAACTTTTAGCAAGTCTAAAAATTACAGGATTAGTTAAATGCTCTTATAACGATTTAATATTATCTTCCGTTTCTGAAAGTTTTTCATTGATCTTTTTCCTGCCGACAAAAATGAGAACAAGATTTAAAATCCCAAGTGGGATGGCGAGATACATCAAATATTTTATCCAAGGATAACTATCTAAAAATAGGTAAAGCAAAACTAAAGTGATCGTCCATCTGATGCAAAACATCAATAGTTTTCTTTTAAAAAAATGATCAGTTGAAGATCGAATATCATCAATGTTTTTATTGATTTCAGCGGTGAAGTCGGCGAGGTCATCGTCTTCGGGGGAGTTCTGTTTTTTATTTTCTGATTCCATTTGATGTAAGTTTATTTTGAAGAAAAATCATTCGAGATTTTTTGCAAATATGCATTGCCAATAGAATCAGGAAAAGTGCTTCCTTCTTGTCTTAAAAACCGATTTCCAACATAATCATAAATTACCTGAGTACTATCTGCTAATAATCCATAGCCATGACTAAAGGTATAAAATGCAAATGATTTAGAAGAAGGAGATAGGATGTTTTTTCCATATTCATAAGTCTTAAAGTCTTGATTTAATTGATGTAACAAGGTATTTGCAAGATCTGTTTGGGAAGCGAATTTGGTGATGGTGAAGGTAGAATCCTTTAACACTCCACCTAGCCAAATCAAGGGGATTTTAAATTTTTGTGGTGCTGAGACATGACAATTATCTAGGTATGGTATGCTGTGATCAGCCAATAAAACAACTAAGGTATTATTCCATATTGATTCTTGTGAAAGCATTGTTATAAAGTTTCCTAGAGCCTGATCGGTGTAGTGGGCAGAATTGGCAAAAAGCGAATTATCATCATTCCCATCGATGACGGTTGGAATTGGTGTATCGAATGGTGGATGACTACTCAACGTTAAAATCGCCTTGAAAAAAGGCTCTTCAGCATTTTTAATATCAGCTAGCAATTTATCAAAAACGAAGTGATCATGAACGCCCCATTTAGCATTAAATTGATCTGATGGAAAATCGTTTTTGTCAATAATTCTTTCCATCCCAGATTGCAATAAATAGGATTTCATATTGGCAAAATTGATGTCTCCTCCGTAATAAAAAGAAGTTTTATAATTTAATTTTTTTAAGTCTTTGACTATCGAAGGAAGCTTAGCAGTTTTGTTTTGATAGTTGATAATATAGCTGATCGGTTGAGCGGGGTAACCGCTTAAAATACTCACTAGTCCTTCGTCCGTTCGATCACCACTTGCATAAAAATTGGAGAAATAAATTCCTTCCTTGGTGAGGCGATTTAAATTAGGTGTGATTTCGATACCATTCCATTTTTCGTTGATTAGTTTTGAGGTAAAACTTTCCAGAATGATAAATATGATATTTGGTTTTTGACTTTTTAATATGCTGGGCGCAGGAGATTCTGTTGGATATAAACTTTTGAAATATGGTTCAACATATTTAGGTTCAATGTAATTAAATGTCTGATATAATTTCTCTTTTTCCGAAAAAGTATAAGCAATATTCCAAATTACATTGATGGCAGAATGATTCGGGAATGTATTGTTAGAAAAATAAACATTGCTCATGTTGATTGGATTCAAGCCAATCCCGCCACGGATTGGAATAATTGAGAGTGCGCCAAAAATTAAAAAAGTGATAGGGACTGAAAACCAATTTTTTAAATGGATATCAGCTAATGGATGTATTTTTCTTAAATAAAAAAGGCAAGCACCAATAGCTAAAACTAGAAATGATAAAGTATTGATTATCAATGTTTTAAATGGAATAAAGTTCATCGCTTCTCCTGCATTATTCAAATAAAAAGCTCCATACACATCTAGTCTATTTCCCCAATGACCATAAAGGGATGCATCTAAGATTATAAAAAATGATATGATGAATAACAATATACTTGTATAGATGAGTATGGTTTTTTGAAAAAAATTCTTTCTGAAAAATGAGTTAAGAATAATGGTGACGGTAGGAATTAATAACAGATAACCAGCGATTGATAAGTCTAATTTAGCCCCTTGGTAAAAAATAGAAAGAAGTTCAGAACTAGATTCTAGATTGATCGCTTTTTCCCAATTAAAAGTTAGAAAGACCAATTTTGCTACCACAAAATAGCTTAACCAGTAAATCCAATAGGATAAATAAAATTTTAACTTTTGTTTGATAATATCTTTTTTTAATTCTGCCTTTAATGATTGCAAATCTAGCTAAAATTTGAATTTAAAATCATTCTCTAACTTTCTTATATTTGTCAAAAAGAATCAAAACGATGGCGAAAAGGAAAGATAAAAAACCTGTAAAGTCCTCCTCTAAAGAAAGTAAAAAAAATCCTTCCAATTTTTCTTTAAAAAAATTGTTACCGCTTGCAATTATCGTTGGAGCGCTAGGATTTCTTTTATATCTCAATACCATTCAGCATGACTGGGCTTTGGATGATTTTTCAGTTATCAAAGAGAATTTTGTTACCCAAAAGGGTTTGGGGGGAATTGGCACCCATCTAACTCATAGTTATCGCTATGGTTACGGAGCTGGTTTTGGCACATTATATCGGCCTTTGACACCGGTGATGTTTGCCATAGAATGGCAGTTTTTTCCTGATAATCCAAGTTTTATGCATTTTGTAAATGTATTGTTTTATGCCTTGAGTGGAGTACTTTTATTTTTTGTATTAGCTCGTGTTTTTAAAAATTATAATTTGATGTTGCCTTTTGCCTCGGCGGTGATTTTTATGATTCATCCATTGCATACGGAGTCGGTAGCTAATATTAAAGGGCGAGATGATATCATGGGCTTTTTCTTTTTTTTATTGGCAGTTTATTGGTTGTGGGATTATTTAAAAAAATCAGATATCAAATGGTTAGCCTTGTCATTGGGGAGTTATTTTTTGGCGATCATGGCTAAGGAAAGTTCGGTGACTTATGTGGCAATTTTTCCATTGTTGATGTACTTTTTTACAAAAACTTCTTTAGAAAAAAACTTAAAAATATCGGGAGGATATTTAGTAGTTGCGCTGGTTTTTATTGCCATTTTGCGAGCCGTTTTAGGAAAAACGATTGGAACTGACAATACTTCGATTTTGGATAATGTATTGGTCTCGGCGGATGGTTTTGTCGAACAAAAAGCAACGGCATTCCTAATTTTAGGCAGGTATTTGAAGTTATTATTTTTTCCTCATCCATTAGTTTCAGATGCTGGATATTCACAAATACCATTGACCTCTTTTGGTGATTGGAAGGTTCTTTTATCGTTTATAATTCATGCAGGATTAGGAATTTGGGCATTGATAAATATCAAGAAGAAATCTGTTTTTGCTTTTGGAATTCTGTTTTATATTTTGACTCTTTCGATTACTTCAAATTTGGTTTTCAATATTGGAACTTCCTATGCTGAGCGGTTATTGTATGTACCTGTTTTGGGGTTTTCTATTGCGATAGCTTACGGTTTAATGAAACTATTAAAGTTGGAAGAGGGAAGAAGTAAAGAATTTCAATTGAATGGATTTTTAAAAAAGAATAGTGTCGCACTTGGAATTTTGGGAGTGGTGATTTTGCTTTTTTCATTTAAAACCATCGACCGAAATAAAGCATGGAAAGACAGTTTTACACTCTATGATACGGATATTTTGACTTCTCCTAATTGTGGTAAATTACTATTTCATTATAGTCTTGAATTGTCAAAAAAAGGATTGACTTTAGAGGGGAATGAACAAGCCGATATGATGAACAAAGCAAAGACTGTTTTAGAAAAAGCGGTTGAAGTATATCCAAAATATTCTGATGCTCATGCTAGGCTCGGGTGGTGGTATAATAAAGCAGGTTTCAACGAAAAGGCTGAGGAACATTATAATTTGGCGATTCAATACAATTTGAATAATGCGAAAGCATATAATAATTTGGGAGTTATTTATTTTGAAAAAAGCGCTAAAGAAAGAGCAAAAGGTAACCTTGCAGGAGCTAATGCTGAATTAGAAAAAGCAAAAAGTGTTTATCAAAAAGCCGTTGAAAAAAATCCTAGATATGTAGATGGATGGCAAAACTTAGGAGTCATTCATGCCATGCAAAAACAGTTTCCAGATGCTATAAAGTATTTTGAAAAAGCGAAAGAATTTGCGGTAGATCCAACGCAGATAGAGACCCTTAACAATTATTTGGAAAGTGCCAGACAGGGAAAATAGAGAATTATCCAACTTGAAAGTCAGCGCATGTTTCAATTTTTACCGTTTTGAAAACCAACGCTTTATGAACCTTGCGTCTAATTTAATCTTTATTTAACTCGCTAAACTTCAAATGAAATTGTTAGCAAGAACCACAAATCATTGATTTCCAATTAGTTGAAATTTTAAACATGCTCTAATAAAAAAATGCCTCGCAAACATTGCGAGGCATGAGTAAATTTTGGTTATGTTATTGCGGCGAAAATGAATTATTCTTTTCCACCATCTAGTTCATCTTGATATTTTTTCAATTCATCAAATCTTCCTTTGGAGGCTAGTTTCGCTTGCTTAGGCCAGGTGCTAGGGTTATGCATTTTATATCGAGGGCCAGCATTCTCAAGGATTTCAATTAAATTATCAACGCTTGTTTCAGCAAGATCATCCCAATTTTTGATTCCAGCAGCGTAGAGTAGTTTTTCGATTTTTGGACCTATTCCTTCTACGATTTGTAAATATTCAGATCGGTAACCAGATTTTCGGTTACTTGCCTTTAGTACTGCTTTTTCCCTAAACATTTCGACTGACTTTATTGTCTGAGTGTTCGTATGAAGGGTTACAGGAACTTCCTTAATCACTTCTACTTCTCTGATGACCTCCACTTCCTTAATAATTTCTACAGGCACCTCTTTAATCACCTCTATTTCTTTAAAAACAGTCACTTCTACGGGTACTTCTTTGATGACTTCTACCTCTTTGATAACTTCTATCGGCACTTCCTTAATGACCTCCACCTCTTTAATTACTTCTACTTCTTTGATGACTTCTACTTCTCTAATCACCTCCACAGGAATTTCTTTAATCACTTCCACAGCTTTAATCACTTGCACTTCTTTAATCACCTCTACGGGCACTTCCTTGATAATTTCTACTTCTTTAATCACTTCCACCTCCTTGATGACCTCTACGGGCACTTCTTGTATAACCTCTACCTCTTTAATCACTTCTACTTCTATTTCTTTCTCAATGACCACCGGTACCTCTTTGATAACCTCTACCTCGATTTCTCGGATGACTTCTACCTCTACCTCTTTGATGACTTCTACCTCTTTAATCACTTCTACTTCTTTAATCACTTCGACCTCTCGGATGACCGGTACTTCTTTAATAACAGAAACTTCTTTTACAACTTCTACTTCTTGAACCACCGTGACCTCTTTGATGATTTCCACTTCTTTGATGATTTCTATTTCTTTTAATATTTCCACCGGCACTTCTTTGATGACTTCTATTTCTCTGATCACCTCCACTTCCTTAATCACTTCGACCGGTACTTCTTTAATCACTTCCACTTCTTTGATGACTTCTACTACAACTTCTCTAACTATATCCACGGGTTTAAGCGTTTCATAATTATTGTACAACTCCACCGGTACTTCTTTGATGACTTCCACCTCTTTAACAATCTCAACTAATTTTTCGACCGGTACTTCTCTCACGACTTCAACTTCTCTAATTACTTCGACGGGTACTTCCTTAATTACCTCTACGGGTACTTCTTTGATGACTTCAATTTCTTTTTCTATTACTTGGGGTTCAATATTTTTAGCAGCTTGATAATCCAATTCAAGGGATGAAAATCTATTTCTCAAACCAGTATATTCG
>CAYGRM010000129.1:16134-16413 GCA_964352225.1 uncultured Saprospiraceae bacterium
ATCTATGTGATATAATAAAATTGGTATCCAGCACATCCAATTAATAAGAAGGATAAAACTTAAAATCGTCATGGTATTTTCTCTTTTTCAAGGTGTTAATAAATGGATTAGTTAGGGTGATCAAATATTGGCCACAAATGACAATAAAGTTAATTAGGGTTATAATCGATTGGAAAATCTTAAAAGTAAATTTTAGATGTAGAATAGTTAATTCCGAAGATAGCGATAAATGTTAATATGGAAAAATTTTTTAATTTTTTTATATTAAAATAATAGTAT
>CAYGRM010000130.1:0-16091 GCA_964352225.1 uncultured Saprospiraceae bacterium
ATATCGTTCGGATTCAAGAATATAGGGTTTTAGTTAGGTTTTTTCTCGGCAAAGTGAATTAAGTTTTTCTAACTCAAATAAAACCAATATTGAAAACGTGGAAGATGGGTCTTCGGTCTTAAAAACAAAGAAGTTATCAAAACTAGTCACTTTGCCGTATTTGAAAGTTGTTCTTAATATTTATATAAAAGAGATAATGCTCAACGGCTATTTTTACAAAACCAATACTTAGAGAGGCTATCCCGAAATTAACTATTTAACAAACAAACAAACGCATTATCCCAAAACCGAAAAAAGGATTTTCTTCATTTTCACAAAGGTGAAAAAGAAGTTTTCCCACACTTTGAAACAACACCAGTCTATTTTTCTAATAGACACACTATGAAAAAGCAAGGAGGGCGATATTTCCCAAAATCGTTTCTGGTTCATCCCAAAACAGTCGCGGGGTTATTCTTTCAAAACTCTAGAAAATCTTTTCCCAAAGACCGTTAGAGTTTCCAAAACTAACCACTATGTTGCTCCCTTGCCTTTCATTTTTCAAAGTGGGAACAAAAAAAAATTGAATATAAGTTGTGCTTTTTTTATAAAAAGATCTTAAAGATCGTGTGATAGGTTGTTTGTCCTGGCAGTTTTATTCTGAATTTTTGGAATAATCTGTCAGGATTTTTTTTTGGGAAAAAAATCAACTCACTTGATACTCTCTCACTACTAATTTTCTCCAATTCAAATATCCTTTGACCGCGAGAATTGTATTGACAATAAACAAAAGCATAAAAAGATAAGCTCCAACTGCCCAATACATATAGACATAAATTGCATCTACAATTATCCAATAAATCCAACTTCCAATCTTTTTTTGAATAGTCATAAATGTGGCAAAAATCGCAAACGCGGTGGTAAAAGCATCAAGGTAGGTTTTCTGTGCAGGAGTATATTTATCAAATATATATCCTAATAAAAAAGTCAATGCCACTCCTGCCACAACAATTATAATATGTTGATTAGCAGCTAATTGCGTTACATGTAATTGTTTTTTCTCTTTACTCCCAAACTTCCATTGATAGATTCCTACAAACCCCATTAGCACATAAAAAACATTCAAAATCGCATCTATATAATAGCTGTACAAATAATAAGTGGCCCATGCCCAAAGTCCACAGCTGAGTATTCCCCAAAACCAACACCATACATTTTCTTTGATTGCTAGCACGATATAAATTAATCCAAAAATAGTTGCCCATATTTCTGCCCAATGCAAATTTTGGACACCTTGAAGAACGTTTGAGAAAAAATCAGACATGTAACTTTGTGTTGAATTTTAAAATGTAAATGTATTGTTATTGACCTTCGTTAATGATGGGTTGCATCAAGAATTTAACAGAATATGGTTGTGGAAATAATTTAAATTCATCATGAGTGTGTGCACCCCAACTATCATCACCTCCTACTCCCATTTGCCCAAAATCGACGTGCAATGTAATAAAATCTTTTGGAATCAAATCATAAGTATGCTTAAATGGTTTATCAAAACCTCCTAAATCAAAATCATCCGTCGTATATTTTTGAGCAGAAAAATCAAACAATGGCTCTCCAATTATTTTCAATCCTACACCTGTCGTATTTGTCAAAGTCAACCAACGACTTTCCGTTTTATTTCCATTTTCTTGAGGACGAATATAGGGATGATATTGCTCCGTAATTGTACTGTTATAAACTCCAACCAAGGCACTCATTTTTCGATCTGAATAATTTTCATGAGGCCCTCTGCCGTACCATTTTACATTTTCAAACTGCATCGGCAATTCCATAGTTAATCCAAATCGGGGCAACTCTGCCAGCTCTTTTCCTTTATTTTCAAAAGGCAAAAACTGTCCTACGACTTCAATTGCTCCACTTCCAAAAACTCGATAACTAAGCTCGTACTTTAGATCAACAAAAGGCAAATTAAAAATCGTTTTTACTAAAACTTCTTGCTCAGAAATAACTGTTGTAATCATCTCATCCACTCCCCTATTTTTACTCGCCTCTTTCCAAACTTTTAGTCGGAGCATCATCAGATTTCCCAAATCATTATCAATTGGAGCTCGCCAAAAATTAGGTTTCCCTCCATTTTGCAACAATACATTTCCATGAAAAATATATTCCTTTAAAAGTCCACTTTCTTTCGAAAATTCGACTATAAAATCATTTCCCTTAACCTTGTAAATATTCTGTTTTTCCTTTAAAATCAATGGTTCTAGACTTCTTTCCAACCTATTTATAGATCGATTAGAATCTTGTAATTCAAATTGAAATTTAGCTACCTCATGCCCTGCAGGAATCATCGATTCCGCTTCGAGAGTATAGAATGTTAAATTAATAAATCGCTCTCTATGTACTTTTTCTTTTGGAAAAAAGAATTCTAAATCCAAGTCCCTACTTCCCTTGGGAGGAATATCAAAATCATCAATTCGGCTATTCAAAAAAGATGCACCATCTTCTAAAATATCACAATCCAACCAGACATTTTTCAAAGGAATAAAATCAAATAAATTGTAAATTCTAAATACACCTTTTTCTAAATCAATGGCTTCTACCTTTATATTTTGATACACCTTTTTCACTTCCCAAAGTGCAGGATGAATGTCTCGATTAGGAAATAACAAACCGTTGATACAAAAATTATTATCGCTCGGTACATCATCTCCCCCGAAGTCTCCTCCATATTTCCAAAAGGCTATTCCTTCATCTGTTTGTGCCAAAATTCCTTGGTCCTGCCAGTCCCAAATAAACCCACCTTGAAGGTTTGGATATTGCTCAATTGCATCCCAATATTTTTGCAAATTACCCACACTATTTCCCATTGCATGAGCATACTCACACATAATCAAAGGTCGATCATTTGTTCGTTTTGCATAATCAATAATCGTTTCTATTTTAGGATACATCGGACAGACGATGTCAGTATTTTCTGCTTCACCTGCCTGCTCGTATTGAACTGGTCGAGTATCATCTCGCTCTTTTAATGCTCGGTAAACTTTTTTCATATTTTCTCCATTTCCAGCCTCATTTCCAATTGACCAAGTGACGATGCAGGGATGATTTTTACTTCGTTCGAACATTCTTTCAACACGATCCCAATGCGCTCCTAACCATTCTGATTGTGCAGAGGTGTGTGCTAATTCATCAAATGGTTTCTGGAAACAAGCCCCCATTCCATGTGCCTCTATATTGGCTTCATCAATAACATAAAGTCCGTATTCATCACACAACTCATACCATCGCATATGATTCGGATAATGGCTATTTCGCACAGCATTAATGTTGAATCTCTTCATCAATCGAATATCTTCCAACATACTTTCCTCTGTAATTACATGACCATTTACCTCATCATGCTCATGGCGATTGACACCTTTAAGAGTAACAGCTTTTCCATTTATCAAAAATTGTCCCTGCCTAATTTCAATTTTCCGAAAACCAACTTTGCATCCTAGCACTTGAATGATTTCTTGATTTTCATTTTCTACTGTTAAAGCAAGTTGATAAAGATGAGGAGTTTCAGCAGTCCACTTTTTGGGATTGGTAATTTTTTTAGAAAATTCAATAGCAAATACTCGTTCTATTTTATCTAAACTTTTTGATTGATCAATGGATTTTTTCCATTCAAAAACTAATTGCTTTTTTTGATCAAAAAGTTGAAATTTTACCCAATGCTTTTTTTTATCACCTTCTTCAGAAAAATCATTAACATCTAGTTGAATAGACAAATTAGCATCTTCATAGTTATCATCTAAATCCGTTTTTACAAAAAAATCACGAATATTTACTTTCGGCGCAGCCCACAAAAACACCTCTCTTTCCATTCCACTAAGTCTCCAAAAATCTTGACACTCCAAATATGAGCCATCTGACCAACGATAAACTTCCACAGAGATCATATTCTCCCCTTTTTGTAAATGTTTTGTTATATTAAACTCAGTAGCTGTTTTTGAATCCTGATTATATCCTATAAATTCTCCGTTGAGCCAAAAAAATGCCGCTGATTTTACTGCTCCAAATTGAATAAATACTTCTTTACCAATCCACTCCTCTGGAATCGAAAATGATTTTTTATAAGCACCGACTGGATTATAATCAGCTGGAATATGTGGTGGATTTTTTGGAAAAGGATAACGATCATTCACATAAATCGGAGTGCCATAACCTTGTAATTCCCAGTTGGAAGGTACTTCAATTTCATCCCATTTAGAGACATCATAATCATTTTTGAAAAAGCCTTTTGGTCGGTCAGCAGGTTTCTGAACCCAATTAAATTTCCATTTTCCATTAAGTGATTTTACCCACTTAGATTTTGATCTACGAAAACTATTTGCAGTAAATAATTCTTCAAAAGATGAAAAAGGGATAAAGTTTGCATGTGGAAGCGATTGCCCCCATTTAAATATCAAAGGATTTGTTATCCAAAATAGTTTGTCATTATTATCACTCATTTTGCTCAATATTTCTCTTTTTATATTTAACTGATTTAGAGGACTTCTTACGAATTTGAAAAATACTTAAATCTAAGATAAACCTTATATATTCCTACTCTTTTCCTCAATAATGGTCATAACTTGATTTTGGTTTGGAGTTTGTCATTTGAAGTTGATACCTCTGACATGATTCTAAATTATATCTATGCGAATCATTTAACATAAATTTCTACTAACTATCTTGGGATGAATAATTCCTCAATAAATCAATTCAGTACATCAACTTCCTCAGAATTAGACGTCTTGTTAAATTGTACAAGTGATGCTGTTTTTATTTTGAAGCCTGAAAGCTTTAGAATAATAGAATCCAACAAAAATGCAGCTTTACTTTTAGGCTATTTTCAAGAGGCTTTAAAAGAGTACTCGTTCTTAGATTTTTTAGATATCCAATCTCAAGATGACTGGTTCGATCATATCCAAGAAATAGAAAACGGAAATAATGAAATGTTCTCAGGCCATATAAAAGTTTCTTCCTCGAACAAAGCCATCATTGAATCCAAATCTCGATTTCTCAAAATTGAGCAGAAAAAAGTAATTATCACATTTATCAAGGAGGTAACTGGCTTTCCTTACCAAATCAATCAACTTAAAAAACAGTTGGAATTCTATACTTTCATTTTTAATGAAATGCCAACTGAATTTGCTGTTTTAAGTCCACAATGGAGATACATGTTTGTCAACAAAAACTCTATTAAAGACGACAAAATTAGAGAATGGATCATTGGACTATTTTGTAACCATTGATAATAATCAAAGTGATTTTAAAATGGTTAATATGGAAAGTATCCTTAGCCTAGCACAAGCAAATTTGAGTGTTTTGATTGATGAAAAAAATGTTAAAAAAATCCCGAATTTTCAAGTTGAAGATGCGGGATTTTTTTTCATTTTATAGGTTCCATAAACCAAACATCCCCTAGCTGTCCATATAAATTTGCCTGTAATTTAACCAATTCAAAAATATGGCATTTTTTTCGTATTAAAATTTACAATATATCTATTCGGTTAAATATCAACAATTTACTTTATGAAAAATAGTAAAAACACTTTAGCAAAATTGGGTTTTAAAGCAAAAAGTAAAAAGGCTTTAGCTCAACAAAACTGGGCAAAATTAGAGAAATGGATTAGCGTAAAAGGATTAAAAGTAGTTTTGATTTTGGAAGGAGATGAAAATAAGTCAGCGAAAAGTTTCGTCAGAAATTTAAGAAATTGGTCAACTGATGATAATATTATTCGAAGAGTAAAAATGAACAAAATAATTTCAAAAAAAGAAACTTCTTATTTTGAACCAATCATTTCCAATCTTCCCCAAAAAGGTCAATTAACTATTTTTGAAAATTGCTGGTACCAAAAATCTATCGAAAAATCTCAGTTAGGAAAATGGGACACAACCCTATGGAATGATTTTTTGGAAAAAGAAAGAATGCTCCACCAAGCCAATTATATTGTAGTAAAATTTGCTTTAAGAAATCAAAATGCAAGTACTACTTCACCTATTTTTGAAATTTTGAAAAAAACGGAGAATACCGAAAATCCTTTTTCCTATTTCAATTGTTCAGAAAAAAAATCGGAAGCATTTACTTTGATGCAACATTTGGCCAACCAAGTTCCACATCAAGATTTGACCTTTCCGCATAGTTCTATTCCTTTCAAAGTTCTAAAAAAACGAGCCTATAATTTACGCTGGGCAACGGTACAAAAGAATATTATTCCTTTGACTGCAGCTGATCCTGATTTTCCGATTGCCCCTGAAATTCGAGAAGCAATTAATGATTATGCTAAAACAGGAATTTTTTCCTACGGCCCAGCGGAAGGATTGCCAACTTTCAAAAAAGCAGCAAGCAAAGTTTTAAAAAATAGGAAAGGAATCGAATGTGCTCCCGAACTAATTTTACCAACGGATGGAGCAGCCTCAGCCATGTACACTATCGCAAAATTTGCTCTAAAACCTGGAGATGAAGCTATTGTTTTTGACCCAGTAGATTTTTTATTTCAAAAATCAGTAGAAGCAGCTGGCGGAAAAGTCGTGCGAGTTTCGATGGACGAAAAAACAGGAACCTTTGATCCAAAACAATTCATCAATGCTATTTCTAAAAAAACCAAAATGATTTGTTTGTGTAATCCTCACAACCCAATGGGAAGAGTATTCTCTCGACAAGAGCTACTTTTTATTGGTTCATTGGCAGCAAAACATAAGCTTTGGATTATGAATGATGAAATTTGGTCGGACATTGTTTTTCCAGAGAATGAACATATCAATATTGCTTCCTTGCATCCCGAAATTGCAGCACGAACTATCTCAGTTTATGGTTTTTCCAAAACGTTTGGACTAGCAGGACTCCGAGTTGGGTTTATTGCAGCTCCATCCAAAATGATTTTTGACAAAATCTTACAGACCTCAAAAGCCAATACTACTGCTGGAGGCGTGAGTACTTTAAGTCAAGTTGCGGCAACCCCTGCCTATGAAAGTTGTTGGTATTGGGTCGATGCATTTTTAGATCATTTGACCAAAGTAAGAGACTATTGCGTCGATCGATTAAATAAAATGCCAGGGGTAGAATGCAAAACACCGCAGGGAACTTATCTGCTTTTTCCCAATATAAAAAGCTTTGGCTTATCTAGTGAAGAGATGAGTTTGTACCTTTTAGAAAATGCAAATGTAGCAGTTGTTCCAGGTGCTGCTAAGTGGTTTGGACCAGGTGCGGAAGGTCATATTCGAATCTGTTTTTCCACTTCGATGGAGTTGATGACGGAGGCGATGGATCGAATAGAAGTTGCATTGGAAAAATTATACAAAGAAAGTCAACTTAAAATGGAAGAGATTTATTTTAAAAATTTCGATCCTGAAAAGGTGATGTTTCAGTAAAAGTCATTTCAAAATGATCTAAAACAAACCATTTTTTCGAAATAAGAATGAGGATTTATTTCAAAAAAAAAATTATAAAAAATTTTGGGAAATATACTTTTCTCATGATATTTGTATAGCTTTATACGAGTTATCAAATGAAACAATATCTAAATGAGAAAAAAAACCTTAATTCTTTTCCTAACCTATCTTCCCCTTTATTTCCCGAACAAATAATTATTCATAATATATCAATTGGCTAAATAATTTGGCTTTTTCATTACGATATGATGTGACTTAAATTATCTTACTTTTTCTTTTATGGAAATAAGGGATTATTGTTTTTTGATAAAAAATAGTTGTTTGGTTAACTAAAATAGTTCGTTCAAATAATATTATAGAGTGAATACTCTAAACTTTTGATTATAAATTAACCATTGATTTTATAACTTTTTAATACAATGTAAAACAATTTTATTATGAAAAAACTCCCACTACTATTAATTATCTTAGGATGCTTCCTTTTTGCTTTACCTACACAGGCACAGAATTTCAACTCAGCTATTGGAGCTAGATTTGGCTATCCATTGTCTATTACTTATAAGCAATTTATAAATGAATCTGCCGCTTTTGAAGTCTTTGGTGGAACACGAGGCAATACTGGAAGTTTTGGTTACCGTTGGTTCTCCGTAAGCGGTGCATACCAAATTCACAAACCTATCGAAAGTATTGAAGGATTAGATTACTATTATGGAGCAGGAGCATCAGTCTATTTCTGGACTTTTGATTTCGATACAGACTCTGCAAAAACTTCCTTTGGACTTCAAGGATATCTCGGATTATCCTATACTTTTGATGACAAACCAATCAACGTTAGTCTCGATTGGGTACCTACTTTTTTCCTTAATGGTTATGGTGATTCGTTTGGTGCAGGTTATGGAAGTTTAGCGGTCAGATATGTTCTTTCTGGAGGTGAATAAAACTCTCTTCCATTAATATAAACTATTTCAAAAGGTGTTTTCATTATTTATGGAAACACTTTTTTTTGTAAAACTACTTATCAAAAGTTGATAAAAAAGGTACATAATTTTTTAAAATGAAAGAATACAAAGAGCCAGAATACGAACAACATCAACATCAAAACAAACCTCTTTTCCCAAAATTAGGGATTCAACTTAAGTGCCCGAAGTGCAGTCATGAAATTATCGCTGATGATATTAATATTGACAAGACTATTGCTAAATGTAAAAACTGTAACAACGTATTCACATTTGAAGAAGAAGTGAATTCTCCGGTTCGAAGACGTAAAGAAGTTTTCCTTCCTGAAGAAATTGAGATTGATGCTTATCAAGATGAAATGACTATTTTTTACAAATGGAGAAAGGCAAAGGGGATCAGTCCTTTTTTCGTTTTCTTTGGATTAGTTTGGAATGCGATGATGATTCCATTTGTGATTGGGGCAATTATGTCTGGAAGTATAGTGATGCTATTAGGGATCAGTTTGCATCTGATGGTTGGGATTGGTTTCTTGATTTACATTGTTACTCGGCTGATGAATTCGACCTACATTACAGTTGATGATTATGAATTATCAATTGAACATCGACCATTTGTCATTCCATTTATTACAAAAAATCAATATTTCGATGTTCGTGATATTGAACAATTATATTCTAAAAAATATGTTTCACACACCACTAATGGAGTCCCTGTGCATGCTTATGCTGTTCACGCACAGCTGGCGGGAGGAAAAGACTTAAAAATCATCGGAGGTTTTAAACAAAAAAATAAAGCCCTTTTTATTGAGCAAGAGATTGAATTATTTTTAGGGGTAAAAGATAAAAAAGTGGATGGGGAAATTCCGGATTAAACTATTATCAAAGGTAAGTTGAAAGCTAATCGAGCGTAAAGAGAAATTTAAAACATTGGTTAAATAAAAAAGAACTTCCAGATTTTTAAAAATCTGGAAGTTCTAAAAATCGTACTACGGTTTATCCACTTTCTCTTTCGCCTTTTTTGGCAAAATCAAAATCGGTAAATTCTTATCTGAATACATTTGATTAAATCCGCCTACTTCCTCTTGGATGATATATTCCATTTCTGTTTTCATCGTTTTCCACATTTCCAAAACCTCATTGAGTCTTAATTTCACTCCTTCAGTTGGACGTGGATCATGCGAATCTAGTACATCTTTTAAATTCAATAATTCTGTATTCAATTGATTTTTAAAATTGATTACATCTTGAAAAGTCTCTGAATTGGGTTGGATCAAATTTTTCTCCCAAGCGGTAATTGCTTTTTCCACCGCTTTTCCCTTTTCCAAAATATCTTTCACGTCAGCCATCTCTTCCAATAATTCTACTCTTGAATTTAATTGTGTTTTAACGGTTCGTAATCGATTGACGGACTCATGAATATCGTAAACTGAGTTTTCAATTTTCATTAACAAAGCTTGCTGCTCAGCATATGTTTTCCCTTCAGCATTAATTCTAGGATCAGGTCGAACTTCACAAGTGGTTTCCACAACTTTTCCATCAGAAGTTAATCGCACAGTATATTTTCCAGGTGCGACGGTATGTCCTCGATAATCTCCCATCACAAATACATCTTCAATTACCGGAAGCGTTTCTCTGCGCAGATCCCAGTTGGTTCGATTCAATCCTGGCTTACTTGGGATCACCTGCGGCGGCGGCGGACCGCCTTCCCATCTTTTAGTTTTTTTCGGTTTTTGATTGGAAAGTGTTCGGATAACCTCTCCACCATTATCTAAAATTTCTAATTTTAACTCATTGCTATCCACCCAACTGTGAGGTAAATAATAATCGATAGTTACACCTGCTGCGGGGTTAGTTCCCTCATTGTTTCGATCGCCAGAGCTGAGGGTAAATTTAATCGTTGGCGAAGGTTCGACAATCGTAATATTGGTGGTATCAGGCATGCTTTTTATTTGTTGCAAAGCGCTCAAATCATCCAAGATCCAAAATGCTCGCCCACCAGTTGCCGCTACTAAGTCATTATTTTTTATTAGCAAATCATTAATTGGAACCATCGGTAAGTTTGATTGGTAAGCTGTCCAATTATTTCCTGAATCAAAACTAATATACAATCCTCGCTCTGTTCCTGCATATAAAATATTACTTTGCTTTGGGTCTTCTCGAACTACTCTAACAAAATTATTGGCAGGAATACCATTGGTGATTTCCGTCCAATTTTTTCCATAATCATTGGTTTTAAAAATCATTGGAGTATCATCATTCCATTTGTAACGAGTCACGGCAAGGTATGCTGTACCTGGATTTATTGGAGAAATTTCGATGGCATTGATCAATGATTCTGGCAAATCTTTTGGCGTCACATTGCTCCATGTTGTTCCTTCGTCTTGCGTTATATGAACGAGCCCATCATCTGTTCCCACCCATATTTCACCAGCGTCATGAGGTGATGTGGCAATGTAACTAAAAGTATTGTATACCTCTCCGCCAGCTCCTTCGTTGGTAAAAGGTACACCTCCATCACCATGTAAAGTGGTATCATTTCGAGTCAAATCGTAGCTGATCTCTGTCCAACTTTGCCCTTGGTCATCGCTTCGAAATAAAACATTTCCACCGAAGTATAAGACGTTTTTATTTTTTTGCGAAGCAACTAAAGGGGGGTTCCAATTGAAGCGATATTTTTGATCAATTGGATTTGTTCCCAATTTTGCTTGCGGATATGGTTGGATATCTTTGGTCAATTTTGTTTCCGAATCCCACACATCCATGAAGCCTTGAATCGTCGTTCCAAAAACTTTTGTCGGATTATCAGGATCATTAAAAGCGATAAATGCACTCTCTCCGCCTGCCACAGGATACCAATCTCGAATGCCTATTCCACCACCAGAAGTTTGACTCGAAATCGCCACCGTCGAGTTGTCCTGTTGACCTGCATATAAATAATATGGGAAACGATTATCAGCAATCACTCGATAAAATTGAGCAGTCGGTTGATTATCTTCTGAAGACCAAGTATTGCCTCCATTAAAAGTCACGCAACCACCTCCATCGTTCGCCAAAATGATATTATTAGTATTTTGAGGATTGATCCACATATGATGTTGATCGCCATGTGGATTGGAAATTCGAGAGAAACTTTTACCACCATCAATTGATTTTAACATCGGTGCATTCAAAACGTAGACTTTATTTTCATCAACTGGGTCAGCAAAAATTTCGATATAATACCACGCTCTAGTGATGGTAATTCGATCCGAACACACTTGTGTCCAACTTTTCCCACCATTATCTGATCGAAAGACACCTCCTTTTTCAGCTTCGATATTTGCATAAATTCTTTGTGGATTGGCTGGCGAAACATCTACAGCTACCTTTCCCATTTCTTTAGGGAGTCCACCTTCTAGTTTTTTCCAAGTCTCCCCTCCATCAGTTGATTTCCAAATTCCAGAACCTTCTCCCCCACTTCGAACTTGCCACGGCTTCCGCTGATGATCCCACATCCCTGCATATAAAATTCGAGGATTCGATTCATCTAAACTTAAATCTGCCGCTCCAGTATTTTCATTGACAAAAAGTGTTTGCTTCCAAGTTTGACCTCCATCGATACTTTTATAAACACCACGATCTTTGCTTTTTTCCCACAATTTCCCTTGTACGGCTACCCAAACGACATCAGGATTCTGCGGATGAATTTGAATCTCCGCAATGTGATGCGACTCTGGTAAACCAATGTGTTCCCAAGTCATTCCAGCGTCGGTACTTCGATACATTCCATCTCCACGCGACGTCATCACCCCTCGAACGGCATGTTCGCCCATTCCTAAATAAATGACATTTGGATCACTCGGTGCTACTTCAATCGCTCCGACCGAACCCGTTTTAAGAAATCCATCTGAGATATTTTTCCAACTGATTCCTGCATCATTTGTTTTCCAAACTCCACCTCCTGTGCTTCCCATATAGTAAGTCATTGGATCACCAATCACGCCACAAACTGCATTGGAACGACCTCCTCTAAATGGGCCAATGTTCCGCCATTTTAAGGCGCTAAATTTTTTCGCATCAAAAACGGGTTGCTCAACTGTTTGAGATTTCTTATTGCGTTTTTTCTTTTTTTGGGAAAAAAGAGGTGAGGTAAAAACTAAGATAGAAATTAAGAGTAAAAGGATTTTTTTCATGTTTTGTTAGATTTTATTTAGCTGAAAAGGAGGGAAAGTTAAAAAAATGTAAAAACAAAATAGGGGTATTTCTTTCTAAAACTGTCTTAATAATACAAATCACTATTAACAAAAAGTCAACCAATGAAAAATCTCACATATTTAGACAAAGAAATTGCCTTGAAAAGTACCTTGATTACTGTTTTCGTAATGCTTTTGAGTATTCTACTCACCATGGCTTTTTTATAAAAGATTAACTCGAAAGAATTAACTCTTCATCGTAATTAGCCATTAATAAAATACAGCATTTGTTGGACTGTTTCTTCGGGCGTTCCGCTCGCATCAATTTCTACAATATTATCTCCATTCCATCGCTTCAAATATTGGATGGCTTTAAAAAATTTCTTTCGGTCTTCTTCCAAATTTTCCTCAAATAATTCTTTCGCTTGGTTCCTTCCTTTCATTCTTTGATAGCAAACTTCATTGCTGACATTTAGGAAAAAAATCACATCTGGCTTTCGCGCTTCTTCATTTAATTTTAAAACTTCTTTAAATCCAAATCCATCCTTACTTTGATAAACGAGCGAAGACAAATAATATCGATCACAAATAATCGCTCGATCTCCTGTTTTTTCCAACCAAGGATTTATCAAACGATCTCGATGATCTAACCGATTAGCTGCAAATGATAACGCCAAAGTTCGGTGAGAAAATTGTTTTATCTTTTTTGTCAAAACAGATCGAATGTACATTCCGCCAACCATGTCATTATTGGGTTCGTAGGATCGTTTAACTTTGAACTTTTTCTTTAATTTTTTCTCTAATAATTCAGAAGCGGTCGTTTTACCTGCGCCGTCCAAACCTTCGATGACGATAAAAAGTGATTTTTTTGACATAAAAAATTAATCTTATTTTAAGATCTTATTCATTTGACCTTGAACGTTAGACGTTTTACGGTCGTCAGTACAATTATCTTTTGAATAAACTTTATTGATATGCAATGATATAAAAACTATGGCACAATTCTTTTTAACTTTAAGCTAGTTTTTACATTTTATAAAAATCCTATTATTATAAATTTCAAAATATGAAAAACCTTATTTTCTTACTTACTTTTTCTTCTATATTTTTCTTGGCTTGTAATTCAGATTCTAAAAATACTAGCAATGATATTCCTGATGACAAGTTATGGGCGATCTTTTGGACCGATTTTAAAAATGTAGTGGAGAAAAACGATATTCAAAGTGTTGTCAAATTAATTGATTTTCCACTCGATGGTAATTTTTTTAAAACCAATACAGGTAAAGGTTTATCTCGAGCAGGTGTGATTAAAAATTATAATAAAATAATTGGAAACAATGTGCGACAAAGAGTCATTGCTGCAAAACAGGAAGAATGGTCTGAGAGAAAAATTGATTCAAAAACTGATTCAAAAACCTTTGGCGTTCCAGTTGGTACAACGATGAAAATTTTGACTTTAAATTTTGTTTTTAACGAGGGCGAAGAGAACCAGACGGAGTCGGCGCAGATGTTTTATTTTGCAAAAGTGAAGGGAGATTATAAGTGGTGTGCGATGCAGATTGCAGGGTAGATGGGAATATCAAATAACGATTGAAGAACAAAGATTTGAGAAGTTATCCATGCTATTTGGACTTCTTAAATCTCAAATTCTTGTTCTTCAATCGTTATTCATTTTACCTCGTCAAAGTAACATCTCCTTTATATATTTTCACCAATCCATCTTTAAATTCAATCTCCGCAAAGAAGACAAAGACATTTGGATTTAATCTTTCTCCATTAAAAAATCCATCCCATCCTTCTGTGGGATCATTCGGTTGGAAGTTTTTATTCTCAAACACCACGTCGCCCCATCGATTGAAAATTCTAAAGTTTTTCACTTCTGCCACATCTTGCCCTGCGTTGATATAAAAAATATCATTGAATCCATTATCGTCAGGACTAAAAACATTTGGAATAAAAATATTTCTATTTTTTTCTACAAAAATAGTTATCTCATCGGTTACGAAACATCCGTTTTCATCGAACAATTCTAATATGTACGTGACTTGATTGACAGGAGCAACTACTTGAGTAAAACAAGTATCACAATCTGTATTTTCAGACCACAAAATATTGCTTGCGACAAAATTTGTTTGTGGTATTATTTCAAAACTTGCTCCCAACTCGATGGTTTGATTATCTCCTAATTCAAGAGTTAATTCTACCGGTTCAGGAACTATAATCGTTTGTTCGAACCCACATCCAACTTCATCTAAAATAAAAAGAGTATGCTCACCAACAGTTATAAAATCAAAGATGGTTGTATCATTGGTCACATCTAAAAATGGGCCACCATCAAATGAATAGGTATAATTACTTCCTATTCCTCCGGCGATATTTTCAAGAATGATTTGACCTTCCACAGCATCCAAACAAGGTGGCGCAATCCCAATTAAATCAAATTCAACTAATGTAGGTTCGGTGAGTATTATCGAAGAAATTCCAGAACATCCATTCGCATCGGTAACGGTTACCTCATAGTTACCTGCGCTCAATGATGAAGCGATATCGGTAGTTTGTCCATTACTCCAAAGATAGGTAAATGGAGCAATGCCATTCGTAGGTGCTACGACTGCTGCGCCGGTATTTCCGTTGGCACAAACGATATCATAACCTCCCACACTCGAAATTGAAACGACGATAATATCAAGTGCTTCAACTTGAACCGTAACTTGTGTGCTTGGGATTACACCGGTACAAGTTGTATTCAATGGTGTAACTGCTTCGAGGGAATAAGTTGTAGTAGTTGTTGGAGTAACGGTGATTGTGTGTCCATCAGCGATTCCATTTAAGATCGTTGGAGGATTTCCACCTTCTGAAAATGCTACATCATAAGTGTTTCCTCCTGTCAAGGTGAAAGTCAAAACGACATCGTTTCCTGGACAAATCAAATTAGTTGAAGCTGAAATTGTTCCTGTGATCTCCGGCTCAAAAGTTAAATCAATATTAATGATACTATCGCAACCGTTGATATTTCCACCAAAAATAGTTTCAGTTCCTGAGGCATTTAATTCATCGTAAGTCACATTATTAACCATGATACTTTCTCCATCGCAAAGTGTTTGAACAATATCGTTTACTGAATTTGAAGTAACTGAAAGCCCTATTTCGACAAATGGTGAAAAACAATTTCCATCGGTGACTATCGCATAAACGGAAGTATTGCCCGAAGTAAAAGTCGACGAAATTGGTAAAGTCGCAGCTGGATCAGAATACCAATTGACCGTATTTCCATTGCCACCATTAACCGTATTTTCTAAAGTTGTTAAATCAAATGTGGCGGTACCACTTCCATCATCACATTGGGAACCTGTGGTTGGAAAGGCAGTCAAATTATTATCAACCGTCAACGTGATTTCGACAATTTGCGAAGCGCAATTTCCATCAGTTACAATCGCGTAAACAGAAGTATTGCCTGAGGTAAGGGTTGTGGGAATTGAAGTTGTCGCTGCTGCATCAGAATACCAATTCACCGTATTTCCATTGCCACCATTAACCGTATTTTCTAAAGTTGTTAAATCAAATG
>CAYGRM010000131.1:0-15863 GCA_964352225.1 uncultured Saprospiraceae bacterium
GACTAATAACTCATTAACCAATAACTTAATAACCAAATGAAATCATCTAGAGCCCAACAAATAATCCTTTTTAAAATGAAAAAAATATTATTTCTTACTTTAGTTATTTTCAGTTTCCAAAATTGTCAATCAACAAAACCATCTGCTATTAGTGTGGCAAATAAGGAAGAAGGAAAATCAATACCTATGAAAAAAGAAAATAAAAATACTCCAGAACAAATCGTCCAAAAAAATCTCGATGCTTACAATGCTCTTGACATCGAAACATTTATGGCTTGCTTTCATCCCGAAATCAAGATGTATAATTATGGAATTGAAACGCCGAGTGCGCAAGGTCTAGAGGAGGTTCGAAAAATATACCAAGGTCTTTTTGATCGCTCTCCAAATTTACATTCCAATATTATCAAGCGAATCGTTTTTGAAAATAAAGTGATCGACCATGAATCTATCACAGGAAGATTGGGTGATAAAAATCCAATTGAGATGGTTTTGATCTATGAGGTCAAAGATGAAAAAATCATAAAAATCACCGCCATTAAAAATTAAATTTAAACACTTCACTAAAATCTTTAGTCCCTAATAAAATTTTCCTCAAAGCCCTAACTAATAAGTTGGGGCTTTGACATATCTTCTTTTCTTTTAGTATTTGAATATATTTTCCTTATATCCAAGTAGCGTCATCTTCCTTTTTCCATAATCCATAAAAGAAAAAAAGTGATAGGATGATTTTCAAACGACTAGAATCTAATTCCGTTCCTCTCCTATTTCCTACCACTTTCTATTTTTTTAGAAAAAATCCATATTGATATTTTTATTATCAAAAACAAAAAGCTTATATTGGATGCACAAACGTCATATCAAAACGAACCAACCATTTTCACACGGGATTTTACCGAACAATTATAAACCATTACTGTGAACATTTTACATCCCGTAACACCGTCCCCCTTTCCCTTAATTTTTAATCATCTAGGTTTCAATCATCAATTAATAACAATATGTGCACGCGTGTACTATTCGTTAAACAAAATCCTCTTTTTCGATTAATAAAATTGTAACTTGCAATAGAAAAGTGTTCACTTTTCGTGCCTATGATTATGCTTTTCCAAGTAAGTAATCATTTGGATTTCTGTTAGTTACATTTCCAAAAACCCCATAATCTTTTTCTGAATCTCAACTGTACCGAACTCGAATACCTCGTATTTGAAGAATAGCTTTTTTATGTTAACAGTTACGTAAAATTAAAACTACTGTTTTCATAAAAAGCTAATAATCAACCACTTGTGCCTGAAAAAGTTATATTTATCAATTTCTCTAAATCAATTAAAAAACTAAAAACCAATTTTCTCACAACCTATTTAATTTTACTAAAATCCAAAAACACGAACTAGTCATGTGCACTAATTATCCAAATTATTACAAAATTATATTTTCATTTCTGCTTTTACTGCCAGGACATAACAATGTATTCACACAAGCACCATCCTTCACCGCCAATGACCAAGTAACTCCCTACAATAGTCCTTTCCAATTTGGTTCTAATATGGGATATTACGCTGGATGGACTGATGGCCAATTAGGTGATTTAGCCATAGGAAATGCAACGTTAAACATCCCAGGTATCGGAGCAACTACGCTTCGACCTGGATTGTTTGAGCATTATTTAGAGCAGTATGGTTACTCGATCAATCTTCCTTGGTTCGAACATTTTGATAGTTTAGGTTTGGTGGATCACACCATGTTTGTCGGAGATCCTTCAGAAGATCATCGCGATCCTACCGATTATTGTCCTTCCAAACCTTGGTTAAAAAACATGGGGTTCAAAAATATGTACGAACCCATTTGGGATAATGGCGCAAATGGAACTCCCGTCAACGATGAAAATTACTACGCACTTTTTATGTATAAAATGGTTACGTTATACACCCCCTATGTCAAATTTTGGGAAATTACCAATGAGCCAGATTTAGATTTTTCAGCTCAAGGAATGGGTTGGCGAGAACCGGGAGATCCAGTTGGAAGTTGGTGGGATAGTAATCCTGAGCCATGCGATTGCCAGTTTGGTGCACCCATTTTTCATTATAATCGAATGCTACGGATCAGTTATGAAATAATCAAAAGCATCGATCCTGATGATTATGTTACCGTTGGAGGATTAGGGTTTCCGAGTTTCTTGGATGCAATCATGCGAAATACCGATAACCCGGTGGACGGAAGTGTGACGACAGAATACCCTTTGCAAGGAGGTGCTTATTTTGATGTTTTGAGTTTTCATTCCTATCCACACATTAATGGAAGTTTATTAATTTGGGATCCGATCAACGGAGTTACAGGTTATCGAAGACATTCGGATGCAGCCATCGAAGGGATCACCGAAGACCTCAACGAATTCAAAACAGTTATGAATGACTATGGGTATGATGGGACAATCTATCCTGAAAAATTAGCCATCATGACTGAGTCGAGCATTCCTCGAAAGAAATTTGGCGACTACATTGGATCAGATGAAGCAGCGAGAAATTATGCGATGAAATTACCCATCGAATTACAAAAAGAAGGAGTACTTAATTTTCATTACTATGACTTGGGCGAAAAAGAAATATTCGCAAACGCACTTTACCCTTTTCAAATGACCGGTTTTTATGAAAAATTGGAAGGAACTACGGTCGCAGATATTCAACGAACGAATAGTGGGATCGCCTACAAAACTGTTTCCAATTTACTTTTCGAAAAAACTTATGATGCCACTAAAACTAATGAAATGCAGTTACCTGCCAACATTGATGGTGGGGCATTTCAAGATGCGAATGGGCAATACACTTATGTGCTCTGGGCGGTTTGTGAAACGGACGAAACAGAAGCGAGTGTCGCCACTTATTCCTTCCCTTCCAGTTTTAATTTGTCTTATTTAAAAATCCATAAATGGGATTTTTCATTGACCAATCAACAAACTATTGCTGGATTTGAAAATATTGTTTTGAGTGGTTCTCCTCAATTTTTCACTCCCACTAATCAACAAATAAGCTTCTCTTGTCCATCAGATATTAATTTAACTTTACCTTTCAATTCTACGGGACAAGTAGTGACTTGGAATCCAATTGTTGCTACTTCACTCTGTACCAATAGCTCTGTTACCGTTGAACAAACCGGAGGTGCAATTAACGGAAGTTTTTTTCCAATTGGAATCAGCACCATCACTTATCAAATTTCAGATGATTGTGGAAATTCTGAAACTTGTAATTTTAATATTTCTCTCGATCTTAGTCCAGCACCCCCCATTGATTGCCCACCTAATACTCACTTAGTCAATATCACCATCATTGGAAATGGCTCAGTCGATATCGAATATATTACACCAAGCGGATCGACTGAAACATGTACCGAGGGAACTTGCTCCTATTGCATCAATACCAATACCCTCATAAAATTAGTAGGCATTCCAGGTGCTGGCGAAACATTTATAGGATGGAATGGAAGTGGCTGCTCGGGCAATGATCTATGTTGGAAAAGTATCAGTTGGGAAACTGATATTACTGCAACTTTTTCTAATAACGCCACTAGCACTATGGAACTTTCCACCTCTTCATCCGATGTCACTTGCCATGGCGAAAACGATGGAAACGCGCAATTAACTGTATTTGGAGGAACACCCAATTACTCTTATAATTGGAGCAATGGACACTCCACTTCTCAACTCAATAATATCTCTGCAGGCAACTATGTCGTAACGGTTACAGATGCCATTGGAACTACAGCAACCACTTCAGTTCAGATCAATCAACCTACACCATTACTCGTTCAAGTATCTAATCAAACCAATGTAAATTGTCTGGGAGGCAATGATGGATCAATAACTCTAAATGCCTCTGGAGGAACTTCACCATATCAATTTTTATGGTCAAATGGCGAAAACACTTCAACTATAAATAACTTACCATCAGGCATTTATACAGTTAACCTTACTGACAACAATGGATGTTCGGTTACGGTTGCCACCACAATTTTAGAGGGAAGTATGACTGTTCCTGTTGCTGATTTTTCAACAACGATCAATGGACTTGAAGTAAATTTTGAAGATATTTCAGTAGGAAATCCAACATCTTGGAGCTGGGATTTTGGAGATGGAAATATGAATAACTCAACTACGGCAACCCACACTTATGCTGCAGCCGGAAATTATTTAGCCTGCTTGACCGTCAATAATAATTGTGGGCAAAATACTGCCTGCCAAAATATTTCAGTTGGACAAAGTAATAATATATTAATTCATCTAGAATCGATAAGTGGAAATACTGGAACAGTAGTTCAAGTCCCGGTGCGAGTAGAAAATTTTAATCAGGTTGTTTCCTTTCAGCATTCTTTCAAAATCCCTGATACCACCAAAGCAGTTTTTGTCAGTACTAGTAATTTTATTTCAAGTCAATTAGGCAATCCAGCTACGATCAATGTTACTCCTGAAAATATTAATACAGTTTGGTTGTCATCGAGTGGTTCTTCGGCTAGTTTGACTGATGGGACAATTTTATACTACTTAGATATTTTAGTAAAAGGTCTACCTGGCGATTGTATTGAAATTGAAATAGATAACCAAACCCTACCAACTGAGTTTATAGTTTTGGAAAACGGCAATGTAGTTCCAGTTGACTATGATTTTATTTCAGCAGAAGTTTGTTCCTCTCCTGGCGTGACTATTTCTGGAAATATTCAAACGGAATTTGGAACGCCCATTCAGAGTGTAGAAATTTTTAATAACAATGTATTCACAAATTTAACTAACGTCAATGGAAACTACACCACTACGCCTTTTCCAATGGGTAGTTCGTTTGAAATTGAACCTCACAAAGATGTAAATTATGTTAATGGAGTTACCTCTTTTGACTTGGCAACCATCCAGCAACATATCGTAGGAAACGTAATTTTAAATTCTCCCTACCAACTAATTGCTGCTGATGTAAATCATTCCAATAGCATTTCTTCCTTCGATTTATTCTTGGCACAACAAGTTATTGTCGCCAATGTGGATACTTTTCCCAACAACGAATCCTGGAGATTTGTCCCTGCTGATTTCGTTTTTCCAAATCCCGAAGATCCATTTAGTACTCCATTCCCTGAAAGCATCAATCTGCCCAATGTGACTTCCAACCTAACTGATCAAGACTTCATTGCAATTAAAATCGGAGATGTAAATGGAACCGCTCTTCCAAATTTTACAGGTGGAGGAACTTCAGGTGTAACTAGAAATTCAGCAGGTAATTTTGAGATTTTATTACGAAAAGTAAAAACAGGAAAAGATGAGTTTTATCTGGAATTTTTAGCTAATGATTTTAAAAACATAAGCGCTTTCCAGTTTGATTTATTTTTTGAAAAAAGTAAAATGCAATTAATCGAAGTAAAGGAAAGCCAACTAAATATAGAATACGGAAATAGATTGTTAGAAGAAGGAATTATTACTCTAATTTGGTATGACTCAGCAGCAGAAGGTTTGAGCCTGAACGATAAATCTAGTTTATTCAGAATTTATTTTACAGGAAAAATGGAAGACATTTTTTTAAATGAAGATATTCGTTTAATCGAAAAAATCACTTCCTCCATTGCTTATCCCCCCTCTGGAGTACCTCAGAATTTATTTCTTTCTATTTTGGAAAAAACCGACATAGATAAATCCAATCATTCTATTCATGTCTTCCAGAATCATCCAAATCCATTTTCTACCACTACCCGTATTTCTTTTGAGATGATGTTGAAAGAAAAAGTTGAAGTGCAGATTGTAGATCAACATGGAAAAGTAATTTTCGAGCAAGAGGAATTATTTGAGGAGGGAATCCACCACTTAGATTTTACTGAGATGGATTTTACAAGTGAAGGAATTTACTATTATACATTTACGACTTCGACTGATCGAGTGGTGAAAAAAATGATGGTCTTTTATTAAGAACTAATTATGAAAATATAATTTATTTTACTTGACAGGAGAACCCTTTTGCTTGCCTATTCTAAAATAAAAAAAGCCGCAGCTTCAAAAGATGAAGTGCGACTTTTCCTGTGGTAACTTTTATTTTATTTTCTTCTTAGTGTTTTATCGCTTATCATACTTTGCTAACGAATAAATAATAACACCCTTTTAATTATTTAGTATATTCTTCTCAATTGATCTAAGCAAAGAATCCTTTACTAAGTTTAAAATAAAAACATTACCTCCAGTTTAATGATAAGCTAAAAAACATTCCTATTAATCAAAAGTAACTTTTGGCGTGTGTTAGTAGATGAAATAGAAATAAGGCTCTTAATTAATTTTGGTTTTGAGGAAATAAAAAAAATAGGACAGTAAAATTTGTAAAAATAATACTGTCCTGAGTAAACTCTCTCTATCAAATTTTTAAAAAACTAAAAGGCATGACACCATTTATACCCTATCTGTACTAAACTTAATGCCAAAAACCTAAAACCCTGATAGTCAATTATTTATAATAACATATTATTTCATTTTATTCCCAAATTGGGAACAAAATAGCTTTTATGGGAATCATCCTATCTAGTATTCATCCCCCATTTAGAATAAATATTTTGAGAAAAATAGAATTTATAAATTCTATTTTTTCCCTACTTTTAACTTTTCTTTGAAAGGAGTACTATAATAAAGTTGTTTAAAAATGTCAGACCAAAAAATTAATGAACTTATTGACTCGAATCCCAATCATTACGAATTTAAGTTTCAAAATTATTTGCAACGAGGATTTGAGATTTGCAATCAGTTTGCCATAGGATTTATTCTATTCTTTTTACTTTTCATGTTGATTACTGGTGCGGTTGATTTATTACCAGGAGTGAGTGATTTGATCAATCGAATTTTTATAACACCTGTACTTGGAGTTGGAGTTTACTTTGTAGCTAAAAATATAAGTCGAGGCACAGAACATAACTTTGATCAGTTTTGGAAAGGATTTCAATTTGTTTCTCCTTTAATTATGATATCATTGATTGAGGTTGCCATTTTCCTTTTGATAGTTTCCCCGATTTTAATTACTGGTGACATTAATTTGTATTTGGAGTGGTTTGAGGAAATGCAAAAAACGCCTTTGTCAATTGATAGTTTTCCTGGCTTTCAAACTTGGTATTTATTTTTGCTCTTGCCTATTATTTATCTTTCTGTAGTTTGGATTTATGCTCCCCTCCTAGTGATTTTCTACAATCTTTCTGCTTGGGATGCCATGGAGGCAAGTCGAAAAATAATATCTAAACAATGGGGAGTTTTCGCTTTATTTTACTTTTTGGTGAGTATTATTTCTGTCTCGGGAATCCTTTTTTTTGGAATTGGAATCTTATATACACTTCCTATTGGAGCATGTATGCTATATGCTTCTTTTGAGGATATTTTAGATTTTTATGTGAAAAAGGATGACGATGAGGAAGAGGATTTGATGGATCACTTGATTGATGCGTTTCGATAGAATACAATTTTATTCCCTCATTTTTCCTAAAAAGAAAAAAGGTTCTACTGCATTTGTTTGGTTTGATAAACCAAGATTAGAATCCCTTCTCTCATTTTCAGAATAGAATAAAATCGAGACTATTTCATCTCAGCAGCTTTCCACAAAAACTTGTCCCTGTGGATAAAATAATCATTTAGAACCAGAAAAAAGAAAAGGCAGATTGGACGAATCCAATCTGCCTTTTCAGCTTTATTATTATTTCAAATTAACGTCTAAGAGCAACGTCTCCTTTTAGTATTTCTCTTCTTCCATCGATAAATTCAATATCAACGTAGTAAACAAATACTGCTGGATTCATCATCTGATTGTTAAGAGTTCCATCCCATCCATTTGTATTATCTTGAACAAAAGGATCATAGTCAGAAGCTCCAAATACTTGCTCTCCCCAACGGTTAAATACTCTAAATTCGTGAACCTTAGCAACTTCGCGACCAGGGAATACCCAGAATCGATCATTGTTACCATCACCATTCGGAGTAAATGCGTTTGGAATAAATACCTCTCTTCCTTTCTCAACGTTAATGGTGATTTGGTCTGTAGTTATACATCCATTACCATCTACAACAGTTACGTTATAAGAAACTGTATTAAGTGGAGAAATGGTGAATTCTGGTTGATCTGCACAAATAGAATCAGGGCAATTAGCTGACCACATGATCGTATCATATGCTCCTACAATTTGAGCAGATAATTGGAATTCATCTCCTAATCCGATAATTTGGTTATCACCTAATTCTACTAATAATTCTTGAGGATCAGTAATGGTGATCACTTGATTAGTTTCACAACCATTAGCATCCTGAACAAGAATATCATACTGTCCTGCACTTAAGAAACTAAATTGATTAATTGGTGCTAATGCTCCGCCATCAATTGAGTATAAGTATGGTAATTGACCTCCAACTACATTATCTAAAGTAATCGATCCGTTATTTTCTCCAAAACAATTTGGATCAATAACTTGAACCCCAGCAATTGTAGGTACATCAGTATTAGCTGAAACTGTAACTATTGCTGTTCCTATACATCCGTTTCCACTATCTTCTACTGTTAAGGTATAATTACCGGGAGCAGAAACAACTGGATTAAATGTATTAGCACCACTTGCAATCACGCCTGTTGCGGTTGTCCAAGAATAGGTTATAGTTGGTCCAGTTGCAGAACCTGTTGCATCTAGCGTAACTTCATCTGTAACACAATCGAATTGATCAGTTGCATTTGCAAAGGCATTAGGCTCATTAAAGTCTCCATTCACTTGAGCTGTAATTGAAATATCACAACCACTAACTGTATTGGTTACAGTTAAAGTATATGTACCTGTTTCAGAAACAGTTGGTGTTAAAGTCGTTTCACCACTAACAATAGTACCTGTGGTAGTTGTCCATAGATAAGTATATTCAGAACCTGTTGAACCATTTGCCACGATTGTTACTTCATCAACTGCACAAGTAAGTGGTTGAGGAGCAGTAGGAACATTTGCAATTGGCACATCATCACTAACATCTACAGGTATAAGGAAAGTAGATGTACATCCATTATTAGTATTAGTAACGGTAAGTTCTAAATCTCCTGGTTCAGAAATCTCAACCTGATCTGGAGTTGTAGTTGAAACTACAATACCATTCAATGTCCACTCATAAGTTAATGTTCCTCCATTTGGATTTCCACTATTATTAGAACTTGATCCATTAAATACTAAACTTGGTTCAGTACATGAAATTGTTGAACTTGTAAGTGCTTGAATATCAGCAGTAGGAGGCAATACGTCTTCTTCGATAGTGAAGTTTTGAGTTGCTGTACAATTATTCAATGCATCAGTAATAATTAATGTGTAAGTACCCGGAGCATCGAAAGTTGTGGTTGGAGTATCTGATCCATTTGACCATTCATATTGAAGAGCTCCACCACCTGAAGTACTTGAAGCACTTCCGTCAACAGGAATTTCATTAACTACACAAGTTAACATTCCAGCAAAATCAACAACTGCTGTAGGAACGTTTGTGTCTTGATCAACTAAAACTGTTGCTATTGAAGTACAACCATTATCTGTATTAGTAATCAATAATTCCCAAGAACCTGTAATTGATGCTGCAACTTGAGCAGTATTACCACCTGGGTTACCCATTGGATCAGTCCATGTATAAGTGAAAGCATCACCTCCAGCATCTGAAGCACCACCATCTAAAGTAACCTCAGTATCACCACAGAATAAAGTTTGAGCTATACCTGCATCAGCTGACGGCGCATCAATATCTTGAGGTGCTATATAAGATGCATTAGTAGAACATCCATTACTATTATCAGTAATTATTAAACTTACTGGTGTAGTATTTGAAACATCAAATGTTGTATCCGTAGAAACAACTGTTCCTCCTACTACCCATTCGTAACTAAGGTTTCCTGCTGCTGCTGCTATCGAATTACTTGCATCTAATGTTATCATTTGAATATCACAAGTCAATGAAGCTGCCGATGTATCTATAGAAATAGTAGGCGCATTAGTATCTTGATCAACTAAAACTGTTGCTGTTGAAGTACAACCATTAACTGTATTTGTAATCAATAATTCCCAGTTACCTGTGATTGATGCTGCAATTTGAGCCGTTGTACCTCCAGGGTTACCCATTGGGTCTGTCCATGTATAAGTGAAAGCATCACCACCCGCATCTGAAGCACCACCATCTAAAGTAACCTCAGTATCACCACATAATAAAGTTTGAGCTAAACCTGCATCAGCTGACGGCGCATCAATATCTTCTTCAACCAAGAATGAAGTTGTGGAAGTACATCCATTATTTAGGTCTTGAATATTTAAAACAACTTCTCCAGTAGTCATTACTTGAAGTGTTGAATCAGTTCCTAAAATATCTCCTGTGGCAAGATCTACCCATTCGTAGGTAAGTGTACCTCCAGCAGTAGAACTTAATCCATCTAACATTACATCTGTATTATCACATGTCAAAATTCCATCATTATTAATCACAGCCATTGGTACATCTGACGATTGATCAATCACTAATTGATTACTTGTTGCTATACATCCATTGTCATTATTAGTAACCACTAATTCATATGTTCCAGCTACATCAATATTATAAGAATTCATATCAGCTCCAGAAATTAATACTGGAGTACCAGACGAAACATCATACCATTGGTAAGAGAAATTTGCACCAATACTAGAACTTGATCCATCTAAAGTAATAGTTGGGTCAGTACAAGTTAATGTAGCCGTACCTGATGTAGCTATAGAAGTAGGTAGTGCAACATCTTCAGTAACTGAAACTGGTGTAGTATTTTCACAACCATTATCTGTATTAGTTACTGTTAAAGTATAGATTCCAGGAGTAGTTGCGGTGTAAGTGATATCTGTTGCTCCACTAATTACAGTTCCATCTAAATCCCAAGAATAAATAAAGTTTGTTCCTGTAGATGATCCTGTTCCATCAATTATAGTTTCTGTATTAGTACAATTCAATGCTCCATTATTAGAAGCTACAGTTAATGCATCAGGTGTTGCTGTTGTGTTAACAACAGTAACAGTAACTTGAGATGAACAACCATTTTGGTTATCTAGTACTGTTAAAATAATATCTCCTTCATTAGAAGTTGTCAAAGTTGGATCAGTTCCAATAGAAGAACCACTTGATACCGATTCCCAAGTGTACGTAAGATCTGTACTGAAGGAAGAAGTAATGGTACTTGATAAATCTGCATCAGCATTATTACAATCAATATTATTTAAAACAGCTGCATCAATTACAGGAGCCTCAATATTTTCAGGAACAGTAACCATTTGTGATGATGTACAACCGTTACTAGTGTTAGTTACGATTAAAACATAATCACCTGCATTACCTGTCACTAAGGTATTATTCGTTTCTGATGGTAAATCAACACCACCTGATTGCCATTGATATTGAATATTATTGCCACTTGCGGAGTTGGTCGCATTAACTGTTACCATGGTATTCGCACAATCAATAATTGGCGCAGTTGCAATACTAATAATTGGAGGATTTACATTTTCACTCAATTGAACTGTTGCAGAAGAACTACATCCATTTCCATCATCAGTAACTACAAATGTATATTCGCCTGGAACCATTGTTGTATAATCAGTATTTGCTCCAACTGAAGTTGTTCCTTGAAACCATTCCACAGAAACTGTTCCTCCCGTATTTGAAGTACCTGTTCCTTGTAAGGTAGAAACTGAATTATTACAATCTAAATTAACCACCGGATCAATCGACACAGTTGGAAGACCTGCATCAGCAGCAACGTTGACTGTAGTCTGATCAGTACAACCATTATCACTATTTGTTACCACTAAAATATAATCTCCAGCACTTGAAGCATCATAAGTGGAATTTGTTCCTACCACACTTCCATTGCTTGACCATTCATAAGAAAGAGAATTTCCAGTAGAAGGAGTAGAAGAACTTCCATCTAATTGCAATGAAGAAATAGAACAAGAAAGCAGTCCATTATTTCCAGCAACAGCCGAAGCTGAAGGTGCTACATCATCTAGAATTACAGGAACTATTGAAGAAGTAGTTTCACATCCATTATCTGTATCAGTTACTATTATTTGGTAATCACCTGCACTATTAACTGATAAAAGAGGATTTGTTCCAGCTATTGGAGCACCATCTAGTAACCAAGAATAAGTAATATTATTTCCAGTAGTAGAACCTGTACCATCCAATGTTATTGAATTAGTGGTACATGTCAAATTATTAGGTGCAGCAACTACTGCAGTTGGACTTGAATCATCTTGTAATACTGTAACTTGTGTTGAGCCTTGGCAACCTGTTGTTCCATCAATCAAAGTCAAGGTATAAGTTCCAGGGTTCATTGTGGTTAATGTTGGGCCACTTGTAGTTGTTGTTCCATCAAACCAAGAATAAGTAGGGTTAGAAGATCCTGATCCTCCTGAAACATTTAATGTTGCAGATGTCTCGGTACAAGAAAGATCATTACTAACTGATGCTGAAACCGATACAGTTGTAGTATTATCATCAACAATGATTTCTTCTGTATCACTACATCCACTAACTGTATTCGTTACAGTTACGGTATAAGTCCCGGCAGCTAAAACACTTAATGTTGGCCCAGTTCCTCCACCTTCCCAAGCGTAACTTAAATTACTACCAGTCGAGCCATTTGCATCTAAGGTAGTACTCGTATTATTACAATCAATCGCTGTAGGTGTCGCAATCACAGCTGTTGGAGTTGCAATATCTTGCAAAACCGTCACATCAGAAGTGGCTTCACAGCCATTATCATTATTTGTTATTGTTAAAGTATATGTTCCTGGGTTAGTAACATTATTTGGGTCGATACCACCAGACCAAGAAGCTGTGATATTTCCACCAGTTGAAGAACCAGCAGTACTTAATACTACAGAAGTATTAGTACAATTCAAATCTCCACTCACTCCCGCTACAGCTGTTGGTGCATTAGTATCACTAGTAACATCAGCAATGACATCTCCACTACATCCAGTAGTAGCATCTGTTACTGTTAGTGTAATTGTACCAGCTGTAGAAACATTAATTGTTTGTCCATTCATTCCATTTGACCACGAATAAGTTGGGTTACTTGATCCATTAACATTTACTGCAGATAAAGTTACCATAGTATTATCACAAGTCAGTTGTCCTTGTACATCCACATCAGCAGTAACAATTGTTGAATTATCACTTACCACAACTGAAACTTCATCAGTACAACCATTACTATTATTTGTTACAGTCAAAGTATAAGTACCTGCACCCATATTTGTCGTTGTAGTAGCAGTAGTCTCGCCAGTTGACCATAAATAAGTAACACCACCACTTGAACCATTTCCATCTAAAGTCGCAGAAGTATTAGTACAATCAATTGCAGCTGGAGTAGCAATACTCGCTGTTGGAGTACTCGTATCCGCTCCAATAACTACCTCTGCTGTAGATGCACACCCATTAGGACTTGTTACAGTCAAGGTATAAGTTCCTGGTTGGTTTACTGTTGGATTTGATCCAGTAGGATTTCCTGGTCCAGCCCAAGTATAGGTTCCTGGATCTGATCCAGTAGGATCAAGTGTTGTGTTTGTATTAGTACAAGTCAATTGAGTAGAACTTGCACCTGCTACGGCAGTAGGTAAAGTATTATCACCTGTTACTGTTACACAGTTGGTTTGCGAGATACATAAGGTGTTCAAGTCTGTCATAAAGAAACAATAAGTTCCTGGTGAACTAACTGAAGGATATTGTTGTAAAGAATTATAACCATTTGGTCCAGTCCAAAAATAGGTATAAGATCCAGAGGTAGATGATCCAGAGCCTCCCAATGTAACTGAGGTATTTCCACAATCAATCACTCCTCCATTTCCAGGATCTGCCGTTGGTGGAGTATTATTTTCATTTACTACTACTTGATATATAGGTGTTGTACAAGTAATTCCACCTGCTGATTGCTGTCCATAGACAGTATAAAGACCTCCACAACTGACATCAATTGATGGCCCTCCAGGTACTCCTGGCACAATACAAGGACCTGACCAAACATAGGTTGTGTTAGGATCAGTATTAACTGCGTTAATTGTAACAAAATCACCCGAACAAGTAATCTCATCATTTACTGGAAAAATTCCAGTAGTAGGATTCAATACTGTTAAGTCCAGCGTTACAGTACTATCACAACCCAATGAAGTCATCAATACATTGGTGAAAAAACCTGATGAGTTATAAGAATTTGATCCAACCACGATTGCTGGGTCACCATCACATATATATTCTACCAAATTAGTTGTCATATTCTGCCCTACTACCACATTTACGATTGTTTCAACAACACAACCTTGAGCATTTGATATATCTGTATTTAAAAATGAACCTGCCGATGAATAGGTCGTATTTCCATACGTTGCCGTTTCTCCAGGACATAAGATAAAGTTTTGATCTGGTCCAGTAGGTGCAGGCCCTTGAGTGACCGTAAATGTTGAAGATAAGCCAAACTCACAACCATTGGTCGGAGTTGCGGTAATTATTCCTTGAGAACCAGTAGTCCCAACAAAACCTCCAAAATCAATCGTAATACATTGACCATCATCAGCTCCAACTATTGTTGTTCCCGGTGGAATTGTCCATTGGTAAAAAGCGGCACCAAAAGATGAAGCAGCACAATAAGTCACAGAAGACGCTCCTGGACAAAAGGTAGGATCTCCAGAAATAGCCCCTGCTGGATCTGGAGTTGGTGGAGTCGTACTTCCACTTGCTACCTCTATAGTATAATCACAAATATCACCTGAAAAACCATCTGTCATTAAATAGTAGACATTCCCTACTATCAAATTGGTCATTGTCAAAGTCTCTGTAGAGTTTGGTGATATTTCATAAAGACAGTTGGAAGCTGAAGGCCATGGAGCTCCACATCCAGAATAAACATGAGCTTGAAGTCCAGTTCCTGATCCGGTTCCAGTACAGGCACCTACAATAAAATCAAGACTAATATTTGTAGTACCTGCTACAAAAGCAAACCATTGATTATTTTGTACAGAACCACAAAAAGTAGATGGCTGATCGGATCCATTAGCAGTACCTGTTGTGGTACAGTAACCATCCAAAGAACAAATTACTGGAGCTTCACTACATGAGGCTGACGGTGGAAATGGTAAATTACATTGAGCACTTAAACCCAATGAAATAAAAGAAAAGAATAATGCGAGTAGTATTTGTTTTTTCATACCAGGGGCATTTTTTTGATTTTGGTTAATATTAAATGTTTGCTTGACACGATAATCAAGATAAATTGATTACCCATTAGTTTTAGTAGTCTTAAATATCCCTGGTGAGAGTATTTGTTTAGCTTATATATTTTTTATTTCGTATTTCTTGCTGTTGCTTTATTTTTATCCGCCGAAAATAAGGAATTCCAAAAAAAATACTTAATTCTTTATATAAAAAAAGGAATAAAGTAATACTAAAGACTCTTTTCTAGAAATTCTTTTTTTGGCTTTAATTCATTTCTTACTTCTAAAAATCTAATTTTTTAGAGGCCTCTGGAACTATAAGTGAACCATATGTTTAAATTTGATTTCTTGTGGAAGGGTGTAATTTCTTTTTTTACAATAAGCTTTCAGGAAATTAGAGCCTCCAAAGTAATATTTTGCTGCCTATAGTTGAAATATCTTTCCTATTCATTTTCCACAATTACTTACACACAAAATATAAAAAACATAACTAACTGTAAGTCAGACACTTACAAGTAAGACAATTCTATTTTTAAAAAAATAAAAAATTTATACTTTATTATTTTTTAGAAAAATAAATATCAAAAAATTGGAAAATTGAAAGGTTTCAATATTCGGATAAAAAGCTAGAATAAAAA
>CAYGRM010000132.1:0-3951 GCA_964352225.1 uncultured Saprospiraceae bacterium
GGTGCAGGATTCACATTAATAACAATCGGAGGTATAGAAATAAAATTACCACATTGATCAAAAGTAAAATAGTGTAAAACTAAAGTACCACCACAAGCATCCCAAGTATTATCTACACCAGCTTGTATCGTTCCTGAAATATTACAAGTACCTAAAAGCCCATTCGAATAAGTAGCTACGGGAGGTACAAAATTATCAGCATCCGTACATGAAATAGGTGAAGCGACTACTGGAGTAGTAATCGTAGGAACTGGAGCAGGGTCGACCATAATAATAAATGGTCCAGCTGAAAGTACGTTTCCACAATCATCCACTCCACTATAACTTACCGTAATTGTTCCCCCACATGCATCCCAATTATTAACAACAGTAGGAGAGATACTTCCAGAGTTTTCACAATTACCTGTCAAACCATTATCAAAAGTGGCATCTGGAGCAGCATATGCTTCAGCCATTACGCATGATAATGTAGTAGGTAAAGTAGGAACTGTAAGTATTGCTGAAGGAGGAGGAGTTACTGTAATAGTAAATGGCCCTTCATTTATAGCATTGTTACAATTATCTGTTCCAGTATAAGTAATCGTAATTGTACCTCCCAAACAAGAGGTAGCAGTATTAACTACAGTTGCTTGAATTGATCCAGAGTTACTACATGGCCCTGTCGCAATACCATTTTCAAAAGTTAAATCATCAGCTGTAAAAACAGAAGCCATTTCACAATCTAGTGTAGTAGGGAAAGTAGGGACTGAAGTAGTTACAGAAGGAGCTGGATCAACTAGAATAGTAAATGGCCCAGCAAAAAGAAAATTGCCACAATTATCACTACCGTTATATAATACTTTAATATTTCCTCCACAAGCGGAAAAAGCAGGTATTTGATTTGCCATCACACTTCCTGAGTTTTCGCAAGCTCCTGTTAATCCATTCGTAAAAGTAGCAGGGTCTGCCATATAAGCTTCTGCCTGTTGACAAGTTAAACTAGTTGGAAAAGTAGGAATCATAAGTGTTGGAGTTGGATTCTCTACTATTGTGATGACCACTTCTTCTGCTTCTGAATCACAAGCACCGGGCAAGCATTCTACTACCCATACTGACTGCGGACTTGTTGCAGCCGTAGTCATTGGATCAAAAGAAGCAGCGGGGCCACCTATAAGATTAGCCATTCCACCGGCTGGGTCTGCATCATAAAATTTGAATAGATTTGTAGAATTGCCCATAGGTGTAATCTCTGTAGATGTTCCTGCACAATTTCCATTTCCTTCACATCCACTAATATCACTTACCGTAAAAGTAGCTGCGGGTTTTGCAAAAACCTCCACCACGTCACTTGCCGGATAAGTACATCCACGGGAATCGGTGAAGGTATAAGTCAAAGTATGAATACCTACTCCAGCTGTCGCAGGATCAAAACTATAAGTCATTCCATTTGCATCATCAGTTACACCAGAACCAGAGTAAACTCCACCTGGCGGAGTTCCACCAACGAGCCCTGTTTGCACACCAGCGTCAATACATAGATCAGCTGGAGCTACGAAAGTAGTGGATGTAGAAGGGGTAACAGTAAATGTTGCAGAACAGGTTTCATTAGCAACTCCACAATCACTCATCACAGTCCATGTGACGATTACAGAACCCCCGCATTCATCAGGAGCTGTCATGGTCAAGCCGTCATTGCTCAAAACTGCATTGCAGCCGCCTGTAAAAGAGGTACCATCTGGATTGTTAAGATTTATCCAGTTACTATATTCCAGATCAATCTGGTTTTGCGAAGCGAAAGCCGCAATTATCGTGTCTGCCTGACAGTCCAGCACAACTGGTGGGGTATCGATGGTAATAGTTTGCGTGCATTGAGTTGGATTGCCGCAGATATCCGTCACGGTAAAAGTCCTGGTTACTACGGGGCAAGATCCCGTGGTGGCCACATCCTGGTACTGGATCATACTATGAGGAGTACAATTATCTGTAAAAGCACCTCCTTCGGCATTTAACTCATTTAAAGAAATAAGTTGTAACTCTGTGCTAAAAGGTTGAGCAATCGCTGGATCGTTGATAAGATCTTCGGCAGTACAACCTGTTGCGTTGAGATCCGGTGGGCAGGTGGTGATTACGGGATCAGTAGTATCTTCGATCACCCAGTTTTGAATGCAAGTCGTTGTACCGCATGGAGTAACTACTGTAAAGGTTCTAGTTACTTCAAATGGACAGCTGAATTGCATACTTACTATGACATCAATATAAGAGATGGATGTAACAGCACCCATGGGGCTGATCATTCCACCCTCCGCATTGAATTCAGTTTCCATAATTGGTGCAGGAACTAAAGACAAAGCTAATGATGAGGAATTAGTGATTTCGGAAGCACTACAACCTTCAACGGAAGCAGGATTCGCTGGTGGGCAAGTAACTATAACTGCCGGCTCAACTTCTACATCATCACTAGCTGTACCCGTACAAATTCCATCTGTAGCAGTATACATCAATGTATGAATACCCACACCTGCCGCTGCAGGATCAAAGTTATAAGTTCCATCTCCATTATCAGTTACTCCTGGACCACTATAAACTCCTCCTGTAGGTGTTCCTCCTCCTAAATTATTTTGCACTCCTGAATTCAAACAAAGATCAGCAGGTGCTGTAAAGTTTATTGTTGAAGCAACTACTTGAATATCATCAGTAGCCATTCCAGAACATCCATTCCCATCGGTATATGAATAGGTTACGGTATGTGTACCAATTCCAGCTACTGCTGGATTAAAAGTAAAACTGTTGCCATCTCCGAGATTTGTAACTCCTGTCCCACTAAATGTTCCACTAGTCGGTGAAGCAAATCCAGTATAAAGTGTTACTCCAGCCGCAACGCATATTGTGCTATTAGTAAGGATATTTAAGGTAACAGTTGGAAGCCCAAAAACTTCCACATCATCAGTAATGGGAAACCCACCAGAAGTATAGGTCAAAGTATGTACACCTACACCTGCCGCTGCAGGATCAAAACTATAAGTCATTCCATTACCATCATCGGTCACTCCTGTACCACTATAAACACCACCTGTTGGCAATCCACCCACTAGGTTTGTTTGCACTCCTGCATCAATACATAAATCATCTAGAGCAATAAAAGAAACGCAACCTGCTGTACCTAAGGCAAAAACTTCTACATCATCCATGGCTGAACTACTACTTTCTGTATAAGTTAAAGTGTGGACACCCACGCCTGCAGCAACTGGATCGAAACTATAAGTCATTCCATTACCATCATCGGTCACTCCAGATCCGCTGTAGACACCTCCAGTAGGAGAGCCACCACCAAGACCAGTTTGCACACCAGCATCTATACATAGATCTGCAAGTGCTGTGAATGTAACTGATGAAGCAATGTCCTCTCCACAAACTTTAAGAGCCGCTTCTCCTCCAGTACTACAATCAATAGCAGGTACAGTATTAACAAAGATCAAACAATTATCTGCTCCATTTCCCGAAATTACCGTTGAGGATAAATCACCATTCAATGGCCCAGCAATTAAAGTTCCACCTGTACCACTTCCTGAAGCTCCTTCATAAACAGATAAACTATTTCCAAAACCAGCAGTATAAGTACCTTGCATTATCGTTGCTTGTGCTGCCATTCCAGCAGAGGGGCATACTTCAAAAATTACTAGGTTTGTTTCAGGAGCACTACTACAATGAAAATGAGAAGAAGAAAAAGATGGAGGGCAACCACAAGCTGCCTGCACTTCGACCATATCGGAAGCTGTACTCATGCAAGTACTAGATTCTGTGTAGGTTATAGTATGGACTCCTAACCCAGCTGCCGCTGGGTCAAAAGTATAAGTCGTTCCATTACCATCATCAGTCACACCTGAACCAGAGTAAATTCCACCTGCTGGCGATCCACTACCAAGACCAGTTTGCACACCAGCATCAATACATAGATCTGCAAGAGCTGTGAAT
>CAYGRM010000132.1:4051-9126 GCA_964352225.1 uncultured Saprospiraceae bacterium
ACCAAGACCAGTTTGCACACCAGCATCAATACATAGATCTGCAAGAGCTGTGAATGTAACTGTTGGTACTGCAAAAACTTCTATATCATCAGAAGCTGACCCACCATTGGTATAAGTAATAGTATGCGTACCAACTCCAGCTGCAGCCGGATCAAAAGTATAAGTCGATCCATTCCCATTATCTGTAACACCTGCCCCACTATATGTGCCCCCCGTAGGTGAGCCACCACTTAAACCAGTCTGTACTCCAGCATTTAAACAAAGATCTGCAGGAGCAGTAAATGTTACTGTTGTTCCAGCCAGACTCTCACTACAAACTTCTAAAGCCGTATCAAAACCATCTTGGCAAGAAAGGCTAGCTGAGATACTATTAAAGACAAAAATTAGGCATAAGTCAGGAGCGGTCGCTGTAATCACAGTTCCAGAAAAATTATCACCTGGGCTTGATGCAGGACCAAATATAATTGAGCCACCAATTCCAGATCCAGAGGCGCCTTCATATACTGTTAAATTATTGGGTACCGTAGTTCCAGGAGGTGCAGGAAACAGACTACCTACAGAACCCGCAATAATAGTTGATTGAGCAATACTACCTGAAGATGGGCAAAATTCAAATGCTGCATTATTTATTTCTCCTTGTCCATAACAATAGGTATCATAAGTCTGTCCTGGAGGACATTGAGCCTGAGCCATAAGAGAGAAGTGAAATGTAGTTAACATCATTCCGAGAAAAAGGGCGAAAATTTTCGTAAAATTTTTCATTTAGATTTGAGGTTTGGTTATTTAATAATTGGCTTAATTCAAATGGGATAATTTCCAATAAAGGGTCTAAATTCTATTGCAGAAAGTATCTGTTACCAGAGGAATTCTAGTTCTGAATAGAATCAAAAAGTGATTACTATGAATAAAGTAAAAATGTTATACACCTTTTGCCGGATACTGAAATGTCCAGTTTTTGGAAAGAATTTTTTTAATCTTTAAAAAAGAAAGATTAATGAAATGTCGGGGAATAATAAATTTAGTGAAATTTAATTGAATCAACAATTAAGTTAAGAAAATATTAGTATGTATATTTCAAAATATGATGCAGACTTTTTTTTACACATAATTAATTGATCAAATATGTGTTTTGTTTTTTTGTGATACCTGATTAAAAGTGGAAATTTAAATTAGATCTTTGGGAAAAAAATAGATAAAAAAAGGCGATGCTTCGAAAAGAAGCATCGCCAATATTATTTTTAAAAATGATTTAATTACTAAAACTCAATATCATTTTTTGATTACAAACCGTTTAGTTACTTGGCTAAAATCATTTAATTTGATAGTCATCCAATAGATACCTTGGTGGTATTCTTGAATATCAAAATTTATAATATTTTGATTTAATCGTGAATAAGATTTTTCTCCAACCTTAACACCTCTTGCATCAAATATTTCTATAAAACAAGATTTTCCAATGCCTTCATTCAATTTAATATTGATGATATCCTCAGCTGGATTAGGATAGAGAATGACTTCTAGTTTGGAGTTTTTATTTTCTAATATTTCCTCAACTGAAGTAGTCCCTCCTCCTAATTTAATTTTCTCTTTCATATCAGGTTCGAAAACTATTCCTCCTCCAGGATTCTGATTACCATCTAAGAAACATGGTCCAGGAACATGACATTTGTTAAACCTTGAATTAAGGCCAAGGAAAATACCTGTTAATTCAGCATTAACACTTTGAGAGAATCCACAAGTATTGGTACATTGGCAACCAATAAAATTATTGGCCAAATCTATTAAATCATTGACCGTTGCATTAGTTGGTAATTGAGTACTGATAGATTGAGGAATGTACATACATGTAGCATCTATTTGGAAATTACCAAAATCAATTCCACCATTATTAAGTGTTGCGTTGTAGCGAATATTTAAAGTGGTGGTGATAATTTGATTTACTAAATTATTGGAAATTGGATCTCCACAATTAAATTGGAAATCATCTGGTAAAGAAATAGATGGCCCTTGTCCAGTTAATCCTGCTTGAATACAAGCAGCATTATTCAGGGTTAATCCACACTCTTGCATACCAATTACAATTGGATCTGTACCTGAACTAATTAATAGATCAACTAATTCAAGAGAAGAAAGTCCCGCAAAAGATTCATCAGGTGAACTATAGAAATCTTGAGGTAAAGTACAATACAAAGGATTGCAATAACCGCTAAAAGTAACGGAACAAATTCCAGCACTATTTCCACAATCATCTGTAATTTCAAATTCATAGATTCTTTCGAAAGTACCATCCAAACCACATTCAGGAACCCCAGAATCGGTAACTAAGGTAACATTGACATTTCCGCAGGTTTCAAAATAGCTCGATGCTATTTGATTTTGGTAGTCACCTAATTCATCAGGGCTTGGAGTATCTTTGATATCATCTAATTTTATATTCAAGTCAACACAAACACCTTGAGGAGCAAAGGCATCAGGAATAACAGGGATTTTATATAAATCCGTTTGTAAGAAATTACCTGCATTATCAAGTCCAGAGTATTGTAACAAAATATACCCACCATCACAATTATCCCAGTACTCTTCGAAACCAGTTAAATCTAGTTCTCCAGAATTTTCACAAAATCCATTTTCTCCATTACTAAAAGTAGCTATGCCAGGTGTGAAATTGTTTGCGTCCCAACAATAAAGAAAATCAGGATCATCTGGTAATTGAATTGTTGGTATTGAAGCCGGTAAAACAGGAATGACAATTGGCGTAGCACTTAGAATATTTCCACAATCATCTTCACCTGAATAAACAACAGTTACTGTCCCTCCAGCACCAGCCGTTACGTCCATAATTAATTCAGCTTCTAGTAATCCAGAAATTTCGCAATCTCCAATTAAGCCATTATTATATGGAGCAAAGATTCCATCAAGTGCTTCAGCTTCACTACAAGTTAATTCACTAGGATACGTAGGAAGGTTTACCGTAGGAGCCGGAGCCGGATCAACAGGAATGACAGTCACTACTGCTGCTAAGTTTCTTCCACAATCATCTTCACCTGAGTAAATTACCTCTATCGTCCCTCCGCATGCGTCATAAAAGTAATTGACTAGAGCAGGAATATTTCCAGAAATGTTACAAGCTCCTGAAAGTCCATTATCGAAAGGTGCGCTTGGAGGAATGTAAGTTCCTGCATTTTCACAAGAGATCGAATTAGGAAGAATAGGGAAGGAGACAGTTGGTATAGGAGCAGCCTGAACGGTAATGGTGATAGATGGAATCGAAAGAAAGTTTCCACAATCATCTACTCCAAAATAGTGCAGTACAATGGTGCCTCCGCAAGCATCCCAATTATTATCTACTCCTGCAGGGAGGACTCCTGAAATATTACAATTGCCAGTTAAGCCATTTGTATAAGTTGCATCGGGAGCAACAAAATTTTCAGCATCTATACAAGAAAGTACGCTTGGATATGTTGGCTCTGTAACTGTTGGGACTGGAGCCGGATCAACTGTAATAGTAAAAGGTCCAGCTGAAAGTGCATTTCCGCAATCATCAGTTCCACTATAAGTTACAGAAATAACCCCACCACAAGTGGTCCAGTTATCAGAAATTGTTGCTGATATATTTCCAGAGTTTTCACAAATACCTGTAAGTCCATTATCATATGTTGCATCTAAAGCAACGTAGGTGTCAGCCATTTCACAAGACAAACTAGTCGGTAAACTAGGAACTGTAAGTGTCGCAGCTGGAGCCGGATCAACAGGAATCATAAATGGTCCAGCTGTAATTGTATTTCCACAATTATCAGTACCACTATAAGTTACTGAAACGGATCCACCACATGCAGTAAAATTAGAAGTGACTGTTCCTATAATTCCACTTCCAGAGTTTTCACAATCTCCTGTTAACCCATTTGTAAATGTTGCTGTCGGAGGAGAATAAGAGACTGCCATTTCACAAGATAAACTAGTTGGTAAAGTAGGAACTGAAATTGTCGGAGTTGGATTTGTCACTATCGTCACGACTACTACTTCAGCTTCCGAATCACAAATTCCAGGTAAACATTCTACCACCCAAATAGATTGAGGACTTGTTGCAGCCGTTGTCATTGGATCATAAGAAGAAGCTGGTCCTGCCAAAAGAGTTGCACCTCCAGCATTTGGATCAGCGTCGTAAAATTTGAAAATCCCTGAACCGTCTATGGGCGCGATAAGAGTTGATGTTCCCGCACATGTACCATTACCTTCACATCCTGAAATATAATCTACAGTAAAAGTGGCAGCAGGTACTCCAAAAACTTCTATATCGTCACTTGCAGAACCTGTACAACCATCTGCACTTGTAAATGTATATGTAATTGTATGTGTTCCAACTCCTGCCACAGCAGGATCGAAACTATAAGTCATATTATTTCCATCGTCGTTGACTCCTGATCCACTATATATTCCTGTATCTCCTAATCCTGCTATAGGCATTCCACCACTAAGTCCAGTTTGTATTCCAGCATTTTCACATAAATCAGCGGGTGCTGTAAAAGTAGCTGTTAGAGAATTAAAAACTTCTATATCGTCACTTGCAGACCCTGTACATCCGTTGGTATCTGTAAAATCATAGGTCAATGTATGAACTCCTGTGCCTGCTGCTGCAGGATCGAAACTATAGGTCATTCCATTTCCATCATCTGTTACACCAGAGCCGCTGTATACACCACCAGTAGGTAATCCTCCACCAAGCCCTGCTTGAACTCCAGCATTTAAACAAATATCAGCAGGAGCAGTAAAGGTTACTATTGGCAAGGCAAAAACTTCGACATCATCAGAAGCACTATCGGAACAACCATTGGTATCTGTAAAGGAATAAGTTAATGTATGCGTTCCTACACCTGCAGTTGCAGGATCAAAACTATAGGTCATCCCATTACCATCATCCGTTACGCCTGATCCAGAATAAACACCACCAGTTAGCGTACCACCGCCTAATCCAGCCTGTACCCCAGCATCAATACATAAATCCGTAGGCGCAGTAAAGTTTACAATCGGTAAATCAAAAACTTCGACATCATCAGAAGCACTATTGGTACAACCAT
>CAYGRM010000132.1:9226-15692 GCA_964352225.1 uncultured Saprospiraceae bacterium
CCAGCTTGTACTCCTGCATCAATACATAAATCTGCAGGTGCAGTAAAAGCTACTATCGGCAAATCAAAAACTTCGACATCATCAGTAGCTGTAGCAGTACATCCATTAGCATCCGTAAAGAAATAGGTTAAGGTATGTATACCTGCTCCAGCCGCAGCTGGATCAAAGCTATAAGTCATACCATTTCCATCATCGGTTACGCCGGTTCCAGAATAAACACCGCCTGTTGGCGATCCAGTTCCAAGTCCAGCTTGCACCCCTGCATCGATACATAAATCAGCGGGAGCAGTAAATGTTACGATTGGCAAAGCAAAAACTTCGACATCATCACTAGCGGAATTAGTACACCCATTTGCATCGGTAAAAGTATAAGTCAAAGTATGTGTTCCTACTCCCGCACCAGCCGGGTCAAAACTATAAGTCATACCATTTCCATCATCGGTTACTCCTGAACCGCTATAAACACCCCCGGTAGGCGTTTCACCGCCTAAGCCAGCTTGCACTCCTGCATCAATACAAAGATCCGATGGAGCAGTAAAAGTTACGGTAGGTAAATCAAATATTTCTATATCATCTGAAGAATCAGTTGTACATCCATTTCCATCCGTTAAGGTATAAGTAATGGTATGTGTTCCAATACCAGCAGTTGAAGGATCAAAACTAAAGGTCGTTCCATTTCCATTATCTGTTACTCCTGTTCCACTATAAACTCCACCTGTTGGAGTTCCACCTCCCAGACTAGTTTGCACCCCTGCATCAATACATAAATCAGCTGGTGCAGTAAATGAAGCTGCACTCGATCCTGAAATCGTCAAAGACTGAGAAGCTGCTGAAGATACGATTGGACCGTTTGCTCCATCTGCGGTAATTAAGCTCGTGGTATTCATGTAAGTAGCGGGAGTCGTTCCACAAGGAACAAGCACGGTTACGTCAAATGAACAACTTTGACCTGCACCTAATTCACCTCTACCAAAATTGATAAGAGAAGTTCCAGTTACCTCTGATAGAGGACCGCAAGAACCGATCGGAGGTAAAGAAGTTGCGACCATTCCACTAATAAAGGCATCCAAATCATCTGTAAAGCTAACTTGGTTGATCGAATTCACCGGATCGAAATTAGTAATGGTAAATGTTAAAGTTACCGTTTCACCGGGCGCTACTGAACTAGATGAAAAAGATTTACTCAATTCAAGTGATTGAAATTGGAGATCATCATTAGCGGCATCCCCTATTACTGGAAGTCCTCCTATGTCTCCAGTCACTCCACTCGTAGGGCAATTGACAACCGTACCATATGGAGTGCTTGCAGGAGTTTGAAGCGTTACACTAAAAGTACAAGATGCACCTGCAGCAAGTGTTCCTCCTGTAAAGCTTAACAGACCTGTTCCACTTACCGTACCGCTACAAACAGCCATCGGTAAGCCCGTTGCTGTTAAGCCAGTAAGCGCACCATCGAAATCATCAGTAAATGCAATATTACTTACTGGATTTACTGGATCGAGATTGGTCAAAGTATATTCAACAGTCACCGCACCACCTGGCGCTACAGGATCATCGGTAAAGGATTTTTCTATTTGGATAAGGTTGTTGTCTACCACTAGTGGAGCTATTGCTGGATCAAGTACTCTGGTTGCTCCATCTATTGTTGCGGTCAAGTTAGAGGTTACATTGGTATAGGTACCTGAAGTCGCGCTTGCTGGTACTCTCACCGGAATATCTAAGGTGCAGCTTGTACCTGCATCCACGCTACCTCCAGTATAGATTAAAAAGGTGGTTCCAAATGCATTACCGTTACAAGCTGCCGCACCAGTTGGTAAGGCACCTTCTGTGGTTAGTCCTGATAGTACCCCGTTTAGATTATCTGTGAAAACAATATTAGTAGCATCAAAAGTACTAGTATTATCAAATGTAAATCTTAATGTGGTTAATTGCCCTGGTATTATCGGGTTATCTAGAAATTCTTTGGTGAAATCAAGACCTCCAATTTTAAGATCATCCGTGGCGCTATTTCCGGTAGCAGATTGACCTCCGACGGTGGCAGTTAGGGCACTCGTGACATTATTATAACTTCCGGTAACTGTTCCCGCGGGTACCTGTACCGGTACTGAAAAAGTACAAGTTTCTCCAGGAGAAAGAGTTCCTCCGGTAAATGTTAAATTTGTTGTCCCACTTATTTGGGAACCGATTCCGCAGACATCATTCAATGGCAACCCTACGGCCGCTAATCCCGGGATGACTGCATTTAAATCATCGGAAAAGGAAATACTAGTCGCATCTCCAGTTGCAAATTCATCATAACTAATGGTAAATTCTAGATTAACGATATCACCAGCATTGACCGGATCATCGGTAAATGATTTGGTTAAGGTGGGAACGGCTAATACGGTCAAATCATCGGTGGCGGGTGTACTATTAACCGTAGCTCCATCTACTGTTGCGGATAATGAACTGGTTGTATTAGTATAGACTCCTCCTGGTGCACCAGTTGGAATAGATAAATCAATTGTAAAAGTACAAGCTCCACCCGGCGGTATATTTCCACCATTCATTTGGAATAATAAATCTCCACCCGAGGTAGTAGTAAAAAATAGTGATCCGGCACCACAGCTCCCAGCTGCCGGTTGAGAACTAATCGTAGCTCCACTAAGGAAAGCAGATATATTATCCGTAAATGTTGCCTGGGTCAGGGCGGAGGTTGTACTAGTATTAGTAATTGTAAACTCTAACGTAGTAGTACCCCCTGCTGTAATAGGATCATTCAAAAAGTTTTTTGTAATAGTCGGAACATTCGCAATGAAAAGATTTTCGGTAGCTGGATTTCCGGTTTCTGTGCTACCATTGATATCCGCAGTAATTGTACTCGTAACATTAGTATAAGTACCAAGGGCAGCACCAGCCGGTACTTGAACAGGAATGCTAAAAGTACAAGACCCATCTGCCGGGATTGTTCCTCCTGTAAAAGTAAGCATAGTGGTTCCACTTAATTGAGAACCTGTTCCACAAATATCGTTTAGAGGTGTTCCAGTAGCTGTAAGCCCTGCCAACACGGTTGTCAGATCATCCGTAAAAGAAATATTTGTTGCCGGAAAATCCCGATCAAGATTTGTAATTGTAAATTCCAAATTAGTAGTTCCTCCTGGATTGACAGGGTTTGTAGAAAATGATTTTTGTAAAAGAATCTTTCCAGGTGGTACTACTTCCAGGCTTGCACTTGCTTTTCCACAACTAAATTGTTGGAAAAGATTATTCCTTGTAGTCAAATTGTCCGTTACATTATCAAGAGTACCGACAGCATTACCTACCACATCAACGGTAAAAGTAGCTGTACCTCCAATCGCTATTTCTTCCGTAAAACCAGTCGTATTGTATGATATTACATTGGTGCCGGGGACTGCTGTAAAGGTGCCAATACCAGTATTTGTGGAAGATGCGTTGGACGGAGAGGCAATGACCATCTCCGCAGGTAAATTATCTGTGAAAGTTATGCCGAGTACATTTCCTGTATTCGCTGTATTATCTATTGTCAAAGTCAATGTACTGCGCTCTCCAAGATTTACTGATGCTGGACTAAAACTTTTAAAAAATCCCGGACGGTTGGTCGCTACCGTTAAATTGGCAGAGGCTGTTCCACTATTTCCAGCACTAGAAGTCAAATCGCCAGTTGTATTGGTTTGTGTTCCAGAGGTAGTGCTGGTTACATTTACACTTATAGTACATGAAGTTCCTGAAGTCAATGTCCCATCACTTACAGTAATTGTAGAACTACCTGCTACAGCTGTGACAGTAGCACCTGAACAGTCATTTATAATAACGGGAGGATCAGCTACAGTCATTCCTACAGGTAGGTTATCTGTAAAAGCAATATCTGTAACTCCTGTACCTGAACCTGAATTATCAATTGTAAAAGTTAAGGTACTTACACTTCCTGGCCCCATTTCATTTGGGCTAAAAGATTTTGAAAATGCTGGAGGTAGTAAGTTAAAAACCTCAACATCATCCGTAGCTGAATTTCCACCTACAGTATAAGTCAAAGTATGAACTCCCACTCCTGCTGCTGCTGGGTCAAAAGTATAAGTCATCCCATTACCATCATCAGTTACTCCAGGTCCGCTATATACTCCACCTGTAGGAGTTCCACCACTAAGTCCAGTTTGAATTCCAGCATTTACGGATAAATCTGGCAAGGCAGTAAACATAACATTCGAAGCTAGACTTGAACCACAAACTATTAAAGACGCTTCAAAACCATCCGCACAACTTCCAAGTGGTCCTGAATTATTTACAAAGATCAAACACTCATCAATGGTAGTCGAATTAATTATATTTCCTGATAAATTACCATTCAATGGCCCAAAGACAATAGCTCCACCTGTCCCAGAACCACTTGCTCCCTGATATATCGTCAAAGCATCATCTGGTGATCCATAGGTACCTAAACTGATTTCAGCCTTAGCGAATTCTCCTGCATTTGGGCAAACTTCAAAGATCACCAAATTGGTCTCATTATTATCATAACAATTAAAGTATGTAACTTCTCCTACTGGACAACTACACGCTGCAGTCACTTCTACATCATCTGTTGCTACTTCCATACAAGCAGAACCCTCCGTGTAAGTAATAGTATGTACACCAATACCAGCAGCTAAAGGGTCAAAAGTATAGGTTACGCCATTTCCATTATCCGTCACCCCTGGTCCACTATAAATACCTCCTGTCGGTGATCCACCTCCAAGACCAGTTTGTAATCCGCCATCAAGACAAAGGTCAGCAAGTGCGGTAAATGTGACAACCGGCACGGCAAATACTTCTATATCATCAGTAATTGTATTTCCACTTTCGGTATAAGAAAGCGTATGAACGCCAATTCCAGCCGCAGCTGGGTCAAAACTATAAGTCATTCCATTTCCATCATCGGTCACCCCAGGACCAGAATAGACGCCCCCCGTAGGAAAACCACCACTCAATCCAGTCAGTACTCCGTCATCCACACAAACATCCGCAGGTGCGGTAAATGAGAGATTAATGCTTTCTCCACAAACTTCAAGTGCCGTTTCTAAACCATCCTGACATCCTCCTGCTATTGTATTACTAACAAAAATAAGGCATTGATCTATGACCGTTCCGGTTATGACATTTCCTGCCAAGTTTCCAGTTTGAGGACCATATATTATCGTGCCTCCAGTTCCGGAACCTGAGGGTCCTTGATAAACGGTCAAATTATTTCCAGTTGAACTATAAGTACCTGCATTGATCGTAGCTTGTGCGAATTCAGCAGCATTTGGACATATTTCAAAAATCACAAGATTAGTTTCTCCCGCAGCACTACAATGAAAATTTGAATTTTGACCTACAGGACATCCGCAGGCTGCGGTAACTTCAACATCATCTGTTGCAGAATTATTACAAGCTCCACTTTCTGTATAGGTTAAGGTGTGAATACCTAAACCAGCTATTCCAGGATTAAAAGTATAAGTCATTCCATTGCCATCATCCGTCACTCCAGAACCACTATAAACACCTCCAGCAGGCAAACCTCCGCCTAGTCCGGTTTGTATCCCCGCATCAATACATAAATCTGCAAGTGCTGTAAAGGTTGCCGTACCTGTTGCAAAAACTTCTATATCATCACTAGCTGATCCGCCATTCGTATAAGTTAGGGTATGTACACCTAAACCAGCAGCTGCTGGGTCAAAACTATAAGTAAGTCCATTGCCATCATCTGTTACACCAGAACCACTATATACACCTCCTGTAGGTGAGCCACCACCTAAACCAGCTTGTACTCCTGCATTAATACATAAATCAGCTGGAGCGGTAAAGTTTACCATTGTATTAACAATACTTTCACTACAAACTTCCAAAGCCGCATCAACACCATCAGCGCAAGTGATTGCTATCGTAGCACTATTGATCACAAAAATAAGGCATAAGTCTGCAGCGCTCGCAGTAATAACAGTACCTGAAAAGTCAGCACTTGATGCTGGCCCAAATACAATGTTTCCACCAGTTCCAGATCCAGAACTTCCTTCATAAACCGTTAAGGTATTGATAGGGGCAAAGCCTCCTACTGCACCGGCAATAATAGTTGACTGAGCAATTTGACCGGCAGATGGACAAAACTCAAATTGAACTATGTTTACTTCTCCTTGACCATAACAAGAGGTATTATAAGTTTCTCCAATGGCGCATTGAGCCAATGATGAGTTTTGAGAAAAGCACGATAATATGATTATGAAAGAAGCGGTGAGAAATTTTGTAAAATTTTTCATGAAATCTTGGGGTTAAATATTAGGAATAATTAGTTTAGTTCTTTTGGAATAGTTCCAAAAAGTGCACCAAAACCTATTAGAAATGGCATCGGCCTTCAAGAAGACTTCCAAATCCGAATAGAATTTAAAAATGCTTGATTATATATAAAGGAAAAATAGAATATATCCATTATTTAAATATAAAAACTGAATATATT
>CAYGRM010000133.1:0-15646 GCA_964352225.1 uncultured Saprospiraceae bacterium
TAAAAATTTTCCACAAAGTCAGATAAGTTTTTTGGAAAAAAACAAAAAAGTAATTTTCAAATGTTAAAGTTGTGGTTTTCTTTGATAAAAAAGACCGATTGGTTTATTTTTGATAAAATAATTTAAATTAATCACAATGAAACTTACGAAAACAATCCACTCCAAAAGCGAAATTATCGAATCACTACAAGCAAGTTTCGATAATATTACCGCTTGTATTCAATCCACTCCTGATGATGTTTTGTTTAAAAAAACTAATGCAAAATGGTCAATTGCTGAAAATCTAGATCATTTAATTCAATCAACAAAACCAGTAGCCTCTGTCCTGAAAAAGAATAAACTCTTTCTCCTTGGATTTGGACTTTCATTTGGGAACTCAGAAAAATTCGAAACCTTGAAGTCAAATTATCATTTGAAATTAAGCCAAGGGTTAGCTCCAGCAAATGGAGGAGGCTTCGTATCCAAAAATGTTGCGTCTATTTCTAAAGCAGAATTTTTAGAAAATTGGAACTTTATCGGGAGTAAATTTCCCAGCCGAATTAATCAATGGTCAGAAAGTAGTTTAGATAGATTTAAATTACCTCATCCACTTTTAGGTAAGTTAACTGTTCGAGAAATGTTGTTTTTTACCATTTTTCATAATGAACATCACTTGCGAACGATGAAGCAATTGAATGAAAGCTTTCAAAGAGTATAACGTTTTTTTAAATTTGTAAAAGTAATGTTATGAAAGATGTTTTTATCACTTCCACTCGCAAACAATTCGAGTATTATAAAATTCTCGGGGATCGTAGTTTTGCTCAATTAAATGACCAAGATTTATTTTGGCAATACAACGAGGAAAGTAATTCTATTGCGATCATTGTCAAACATATGTGGGGGAATATGTTGTCTCGGTGGACTGATTTTTTGACAAGTGATGGTGAGAAAAAGTGGCGGCAACGAGAAGCAGAATTTGTCGCTGATATAAAAGATGTAAATGAGTTGTTAGAAAAATGGGAAGCCGGTTGGGGATGTCTTTTTTCAGCCTTGGATTCTATTAATCTGGACAACTTTGATCAAAAGATTTTGATTAGAAATCAAGCTCACACGGTTGTCGAAGCAGTTAATCGACAGCTGGCACATTATGCCTATCATGTAGGCCAAATCGTCTATATTGCTAGGATGATCAAGGGGAAAGATTGGCAAAGTCTTTCCATTCCGAAAGGTAAATCCAAAGAGTTTAATGAAAAAAAATTCTCTCAGCCAACTCGGAACGACCATTTTACGACTGAGTTTTTGGATGGGAGTTTTTATGATAAAAAAGAAACTTCATCCGATGAATAATGATTAAAATTTGGGGTATTTTTTTAAAATGATAAAATATTGATTTAGTGAATTCCACCCCCCGCCCCCGCCAGCGGGGGAGAAAATTGTGCAAAATAGGAAGATACTATTTCTAAACAGCACGATGCTCTCCCCCGCTGGCGGGGGCAGGGGGTGGAATTCATGAAACCAATATTTTACAATTACACATATTTTTTATGAAAAAATCAGAGAAAACCAGAAAGTTAATTATTGAAAAATCAGCTTCTCTTTTTAATCAAAAAGGATTTGCTGGAACATCTATTCAAGATATTATGGCAGCAACTGGTTTGACCAAAGGAGGGATTTATGGCAACTTTAAAAAAGAAGGTGGTGATAAAAAAGGCGTGAAGGAAGAGATTGCTTTAGCAGCTTTTCAATATGCCGTAAAAGTAGTGAATGAGGAAGTTCGAAAAAGAACATTTGTCATTGACAATTCTATCGATAAATTAAAAGCGGTCGTTTATTTTTATAAAGAACGTGTAATGAATCCACCCGTAGAAGGAGGATGCCCAATTTTAAATACGACCATTGATGCTGATGATACTAATCCAGCGTTACAAAAAAGAGTTTTGAAATCGATAGAGTATTGGCAGCAAAGAATTATTAAAACATTAGAAAAAGGCAAAAACGAGGGACAAATTAAGGGCGAGGTAAATGCTGAAGATTTTGCTACTTTATTTATTGGAACACTAGAGGGAGGAATTTTAATGTCCCGAATTTTTAAAGACAATCATCATTTTGATATTATGGCGGATCAGTTAATTAATTTAATTGATGATTTAAAAAAATAACTTTAAGACCATTCGGTTTAAAAAATAAAATATGACTACAACGATTGATGTGATTTTACCCAATAAACCCATGCCTAAACCTCGCAAGCCAGCTCATCCTGCTTTGCCTTTGAAGATGATGCAATTGGCATTTGGGACATTGGGAAGAATTTTTCCTAGATGGTTTGCCAAAATAGCATTCCGATTTTTTGCTATGCCGCAGAATCGAGCGAAACATAGGGTCTCAGATTCCATCATTGAGCGAGCTAAAATTTCGGATATTTTGGTGGGTAAAGATATGCTCAAAACCTATGAATGGGGAGTAGGTGAAAAGACGATTTTACTTGTTCATGGATGGCAATCGAGAGGAACTGCTTTGCGATCATTTGTTCCCAAGTTAAATGAAGCCGGTTTTCGAGTCGTTGCTTTTGATGCACCCGCACATGGAGATTCGAGTGGGAAACGAGCAGATTTGGTAGGATATGCTGGAGCAATAAAAGCACTTTATCATAAGTATGGAAATGTCACGGGAGTGATTTGCCATTCCTTTGGCGGAGCGGCAGCTGCTTATGCGATGTATAAATTAGATCCCACCATTGAGTTGGAAAGATTCGTTACGATTGGAACGCCTTCTGCTTTTTCGTATCCAGTTTATAATGGATTACGAACGATGAATGCGCCACCGATGGTACGGAAATATTTTATTGAAAAAATAGAAGAGGTTGCAGGAATGGAATTAGAAAAAACTAATTTTAAGCATATCAGCCCATTTTTGAAAATAGAAAAAGCATTGATTGTTCATGACAAACAAGATGAGCAAGTTGACTTTGCAGAGGCAGAAAATACAGTTAAGCATTGGAAAAATGCAGAGCTGCAAGTGACAGATGGTTTCGGGCATTTTCATTTAATCAAGAGTCCAGAGGTGGTTGAGCGTGTGGTGGATTTTATAAAATCGTAAACCGATTCTCCAGAATCGATTATTTTTATTCCGTCATGACTCCAAAGGTCATTAGACGAGGAACGACTCGGAAAGTCGTTTTACTTGAGATTTTCGTTTCTAATATAGTTGATCTGATTGCAATGATGAAAAAAAACAAACTCGAAAACTGCTTGTATTGATTGGTGAGTTTTAACCGACTTTTAAAAATCAAATGGAAGTAGTTTTGTTTTGGATCTTTTGCGATCAGATTTTTTTATTTAATTAGTCAAAGGAAGCAGTAAAATCTTTAAAGGACTAAATTGGGTTGTTACCTCTAATTCATCAAGAAATGGGTAAAGGTCAAGGATAACAACTTTGAATTGTAAGGTATCTCCTTATTAAATTCAGCTTGGCTATAGAGACCTGACCAAGTAAATGCTATAGTGGAATTCTTGCCGACTAAAAATCCCAAAGCAAAATATATTGATAGCGGTTGAGTTTTAAGTTCACCCGAAAAAAATTGGGAAGAGTTAATTGGGCCACTAAATATAGGATCAGAAAAAGTATGTTCTTCTCTTCCAAAATTGGTCTCCTGAGACAATGGAATTTTGATACTAAATCCAAGGTCTAAAAATGGTTTTAAATTCCATTTTTGATTATCGATAGAGACTATTTGCCATCGGGCATAAATTGGGATTTCAAGTAATGCGTATTTTTGACTAAGCGTGTCTAATAAGGTGATTTCCTGAGTTGTAAAAAATGAAGTTGTTTCGACACTTCTTCTTGTAGCTTTGTTTTTGGCAAAGACAAGGCCTAGACTTCCAAGAATTTGCCATCGGTTGTTTATCTTATATTTTGAAGTAGCATATCCTTGAAAACTCAAGCGACCTCCTTCCTGCTTAACCTTACTTTCCCGTTCTGTGAAAATAGCGAAATTAGAATTCTTTCCTTTATTCAGGCCAAAAGAATTTACACCTAAAGCTGCTCCAATTTCCCATTTTGAATTTTCATTCTGTGCAGATATATCAAAAGAAATAAATAGAAGAAAAAGGAGCAATAAGATTGTAATATTTTTCATATGTTTTTCATTTTGATGAAATGAGGAAGTCATCTAAAAGAAGAAAACTTTTCTGAAAAGAATTGATTTTATTTTATCGACGTTGAACGATAGATGTTTTGCGTTCTCCAAACAACTTCATTTAGATTGAACTCTAATGTCAAAAATATTTTAATTTTAAACATCTCAAGTTAGTTAAATTAAATTAGAATGTTGAAAAGACTAAAAGAGCAAGATTTAAGGATGCAATAATTTTCTGAAAATACTTTGAGAAAATTATTGCATCCCTCGTTATTTATTTAGATTTGCAATAAGCTAATTAAAACTTTTTATTTCTCATTTCTTAAATTGGATACTCAAATTAAAAATTTCTACACAAAGGGTACTCTAAAATACTAATAATCAATAGTTTATAAATAAATTTTTCAGCTCTATTTTTATAGATTGCGATTGCTTAATTTTTTGAAACAAAAACTTAATTAATGAAACAGTTTTTCACCCTCTTCTGCCTATGCCTAACGGTAGGCCTTACAGCACAAATTAACTTTAATGCTAACACTCAAGTCACTCCTTATAGTGGATTATTTCGACCAGGAGTGAATCCTGCTTTTTATCCTAATTGGACGAGTGAACAAGTAGCTGATGTCGCTGCTGGAAATTCACTTTATGGAATTCCAGGAGTTGGAGTTAAAACGATGCGAACTTCAATGACGGATGATTTCGTTACTCAATTTGGTTATGATTATTTGTTGCCAACTTACGATTATTATGGAGATATTGGAATGACAGATTTGACTTTAATAGTTGGATTTCCTCACTCAACTCACCAAGAACAAACGGAATATTGTCCAGGTATTCAGTCTGAAATGTTCGCAGGTTTGTACGAGCCTGTTTGGGATGGAGGTGCCAATGGTACGCCTTATAATGATGATAATTTATTTGCTGCTTATATGTATGAAGTGGTGACTCGATATACGCCTTATGTGAAATTTTGGGAAATCTGGAACGAGCCAGGATTTGATTATACGGGGAATTGTGGGTGGCGGGAACCTGGCGATCCTGTGTGTAATTGGTGGGATCAGAATCCAAATCCTTGTGATAATAAGTTACGAGCACCCATTGAAAGATATGTTCGAACCTTGCGAATTGCTTATGAAATTATCAAAACGGTTTCGGAAGATGATTATGTTGTAGTGGCTGGAGTTGGTTTTGATAGTTTCTTAGATGCGATTTTGAGAAATACCGATAATCCAAATGGTGGAAGCGTTGCGACTTCCGAATATCCATTGGGTGGAGGTGCCTATTTTGATGTGATGGGATTTCACTCTTATCCTCACTTTGATGGATCGACAATTTACTATGATAATAATATTGGTGGATTAGCTTATGAGCGTCACTCAGATCGAGCTGCTTTTGGAATTCCATTTAAAAAACAAGCCCGTCAAAATATTTTAAATAACTATGGTTATGATGGAGCCACTTATCCAATCAAAGGATCGATCATTACCGAAATAAATATTCCTCGAGATCCAGTTGGTGGTCAATGGATTGGATCAGAAGAGGCTCAAAAAAATTACATCATCAAAGCGGTGGTGAATGCCATGAAAAATGATGTAGCTCAAATTCATGTTTTCCGACTAGGTGAACGAGAGTATTTTGGAACTGCGAATAATGGTCAAACTGGAAATCCTGAATTTAACCTGATGGGATTATATCAACGGATGGATGATATTCAACCTTACGAACAAATTATTAATATCGAAGGAATGGCATATAAAACTGCTTCTGATTGTTTATTCGGGACTACTTTCGATCAAGCGAAAACGGATGAAATGAATTTAACATCAGACTTGGATGGAGGAGCATTTTTAGATGCTGATGGAGATTATGTTTATGTAGTTTGGGCAAAAACGACGGTTGATTTATCTGAGTCGGCAAGTGGTACTTATTCGTTTCCAACTAGTTTTGGATTTACTGATGTTTGGAAAAAGGAATGGGATTTTTCTCAAAACTTTAATACAGGACAAATAAGTGCGAATAACATTTCATTGACTGCCACGCCTATCTTTTTGACAGAAAATGAATTTATTCCACCTGCGACAATCACCTTAATTTGCCCAGATGATTTGACCGTTTTCGCTCCACAGGGTGATAATGGACTGATTGTAAATTATAATCAACCTGATGTTTCGACTACTTGTGGTTCAGGTTTGAATTTAAGTTTGACGGGAGGATTGGCAAGTGGAAGCATCTTTCCAATTGGTACTTCGGAGGTAGAATATGAAGCAACTGATGATTGTGGGAATGTGGTGATTTGTAGTTTTTCGGTCACGGTTCAGGCTTCTGCCGGTGGTTGTCCAGATGAAGTGGCAGGGTTTACATTTTTAGGGGAATTTGAAGGACATAAATATTTTATTTCGAATGAAGTGGATCGACCTGCAGATGCTCAAATTACTGCGCAAACGGTTGGTGGACATTTGGCAGTAATCAATTCAGCTGAGGAAAATGGATTCATCAAATCAAATATTTCTGATTTGGTTTACATCGGCTTAAATGATGCGACGACGGAAGGAACTTTAGAATGGGTAAATGGTGATCCATTGAATTACACTAATTATGATCCTTGTGCATTCTGTAGCCCAAATTCTGAAGCTGATGATTATGTGGTGATGCATTCATGGAATGGCGGGTGGAGTTTTTCTAATCAATTTAATAAACGATTGTATATCATCGAGTTTTCGTGTGACGGAGGAACAGGAACTGACTTAGCAATTAATTGTCCTGCTGATCAAACTGTAACAACTGCTGGGCCAGGTGAAACTGTAACACTTAATTGGACAGCCCCAACGACTAGCGGAAATTGTACAACTGGTTTTGTAAATCTTGAGCAAACTGCTGGGCCTACGAATGGAAGTACCCAAGGAGCAGGAGTTTATAACATTATGTACACGGCGACTGATGGTTGTGGGAATTCAGCAAGTTGTAGTATTACGATTACAGTTGAAGATGGCGTAACTGGGGAACCTTGCCCTGGAGAAATTGCTGGATATACTGCTTTAGGAGAATTTAATGGAAATAAATATTACCTATCTAATGATGTATCAAGACCAGTCGATGCTCAAATTGCAGCAGAAATGGAAGGAGGATATTTAGCAGTAATTACTTCCCAAGAGGAAAATGATTTCATTCAACAAAATATTTCTGAGATGGTCTACATCGGATTGAATGATTATGACACAGAAGGAGAATTAGTTTGGACAAATGGAGAAGCATTTACTTATAATAATATTGACCCATGTGGTTTTTGTAATGAAAATTCTGACGATCAAGATTTTGTAATCATTGCACCTTGGAATGGAACATGGAGTTTTTCTAACTTTTTTAATAATAGAAAATACGTCCTGGAAGTTCCTTGTGGGAATACTGGTGGAGATGGATTGCAGGTTTCTAATTGTAACCCTGCTATTTTTTTGGATGGTCTAGCGGCGAATAATTTTATGGCAATGACTGATTGGAGTGTACCAACGGCAACGACGGATTGTCCAGATGGAGGAGTAACGATCACTCAAGTAGCTGGGCCAGAATTAGGAAGCGGTTTCGAATTCTATCCTACCCCAAGTGGAATTCCAATTGTATATGAAATTACAGATGCCTGTGGTAATGAAGAACTCTGTATCACTTTTGTTTTTGTTGATCCAGAAGCACCACAATATAATTGTCCTGCAGATATTACGGTGACGGCAACATCCTCGTCAGGCGCAATAGTAACTTATGATGATCCTACCTTGATTTCCTTTTGTAGTGCGGATTTAGAAAATTATACGGTAGTGAGTGGTTTACCGAGTGGAAGTGAATTCCCCATCGGAACTACAGAAGTACAACTTTCTAATTATACGCAAGGAGCTGCTGCTTTTTGTCTATATGAGGAATATTGCACATTTACAGTTACAGTTGAACCCCAAACAGGAGATTGTCCTGACAACCTACCCGGACATTCTTATTTGGGAGAATTCAATGGTAGTGCTTATTTCCTTTCTGATGATGTCTCTCGAGCGGAAGATGCAGAAGTAATTGCGAAGAGTGTTGGAGGACATTTAGTGACGATTGGTTCTCAGGAAGAAAATGATTTCTTACAGCCATTTGTATCTGGTTTAGTTTACATCGGATTGAATGATGCAACGACAGAAGGTACTTTGGAATGGTTTAGTGGAGAGTCCGTGAATTATACTAATTTTGATGTTTGTGGATTTTGTAATGAAAATTCAGCGGATCAAGATTATGTAGTGATGCATAGTTGGAATGGAGGTTGGAGTTGGAGTAACTTCTGGAATCAGCGTCAATACATTGTTGAAGTTCCTTGTTCTTCAGATTTCAATGGAGGAACTCCGCAAGGGTTTGTCATTTCAAATCCTGCCGTTACAAGTGAAGAATTGAAAAAACCAACGCTTGATAATTTAGTTCCCAATCCTGCTGCTGAATTTATTTATGTAAAAATAAATTCTCAGAAAGAGGAAACTGTAAATGTTCAAATTTTTGATGCAAGAGGTACTTTAGTAAAAACTGAAGTAGTTGATTTACATCAAGGTGTAGTATTTACAGAAATAAACATTTTTGATTTGCCTAGTGGATTGTATTTTGTAAAAATACCAGAAGGGCAGAAGAAGTATTCGCAAATGAGATTTGTGAAGCAGAATAGATAAATTTTTTGCCACAGACTTGGACTGACTTTTTTTATGACCTTACACAGACTTTTAGAAAATTAATTTCCTAGTCAGCGTAAAGTCATAAAAAAGAGTCAGTTCAAGTCTGTGGCTAATTTTTTAAAATAACATCATGAAAAATATTACCCTCCTTATTACATCATTCTTTTTATTTTTTATAACAATAAACACACGCGCCCAAGTCAGCTACACCGCTAACGACCAAGTCACTCCCTATGATGGCATTTTTCGACCGGGAGTCAACCCAGGATATTATGGTGGAAATTGGAATGACTATTTTCTCACCGATATTGCTGGTGGAAATCCAGCAGCTGGAACAGATGGAGCAGGCGTTCGAGCCTTGCGATCCTCCTTGCCTGAATTCATCACTTTGATTTACGACTACCCAACTTGGGAAGGCATTTACGATTATTACGAAGCGATGGGAATGAAAGACAATACGATTATTGTTGGTTTTGCACATCCCGATCATGCTGATCCTACAGAGTACTGTCCAGGGATTCCAACAGACATGTTTGCTAATTTATATGAACCAATTTTTGATGGAGGATTGAACGGAACTCCGATTAATGAAAATAATTATTTCGCAAGATACATGTGGGACTTACTGGAATCAGTTGGAGACCATGTGAAGTTTTGGGAAATATGGAACGAACCAGGATTTGATTATTCAGGAGCAAGTGGTTGGCTCGAACCTGGGCAACCTGGCAATTGGTGGGAAAACAATCCCGACCCTTGCGACTATAAATTGCGTGCTCCAATTTTTCACTTTGTGCGAACGATGCGAATTGCTTACCAAGTAATTAAGACACATTCGCCTGATGATTATGTAGTTTTGTCAGGCGTAGGATATGAAAGTTTTTTGGATGCGGTTTTAAGAAATACAGATAATCCAGATGACGGAAGCGCGACTTCAGAGTTCCCTTTAGGTGGAGGTGCCTATTTTGATGTGATGGGATTTCACAGTTATCCTCATTTCGATGGAAGCATGCGATATTGGGATAATTCGATTGGTGGGTTTGCTTACGAAAGACATTCAGATCGAGGTATCGAAGGATTTTTGGATAAAAAAGCGGTACGTGCTGCTCACTTGGCAGACTATGGATATGATGGTGTGACTTATCCTTTGAAGGAATGGATGATTACCGAATACAATGTTCCGCGAGTGGCATTTCCAGATCCGAGTAATCCAAATATTACGCTGTTTGGAAGTGACGAAGGGGCACGAAATTTTATTATGAAATCATATGTGGCAGCTTTGCAAGAAGGATTAATTCAAATTCATCCGTATCAAATTGCTGAACGTGAAACGGCAGCCAATGCTGATGACTCATTTGATCACATGGGATTTTTCGAAAACTTAAATGTCATCGAACACTTCGATCAAGTCATTCATGAGCAGGGGATAGGTTACAAAACGACAACTGCGATGCTTTTCCGAAAAGAGTATGATGCAGCGCAAACTGCTTTGATGAATTTGCCTTCAACTATAAAAGGTGGCGCATTTAAAAATGCGATGGGTGAATATACTTATGTCCTTTGGGCAAGAACTACCATTGATAATAGTGAGGCGGCAAGTGCGAGTTATACATTTCCCCAAAGTATGGAAGTGGGTAATTTAGAAAAAAGAATTTGGAACTTTGGAAATACAGGAACAGTCGAAACGATTGGTTCTCAAAATATTTCTCTCAATGGTTCACCTGCTTTTTTTACGCCTACGGCAAATACTCCAGAAGGTGAAATCACCATGAGTTGCCCAGTTGATTCTGTTAATATTGTTTTTTCAGCAACACTAGCAGAAGGTGGGAAAACTTATAGTTGGACTGCTCCAACTGCAACAACTACTTGTCCATTGGGTGGGTTAACCATCACTCAAGTTTCAGGTTCGCCTAGTGGAAGTTTTTTCGAAATAGGAGGAGAGGCAATAGCCTTCGAAGCAACTGATCTTTGTGGAAATGTGGTGGAATGTGGTTTTACCATTGGAGTTAGAAGTTCAGGAGGAGGAATTGGAAATGAAGATACGGGATGCTTTGCGAGTCGGGAAGGATTTATTTTTATGGGAAATTACGCAGGACATAAATATTTTGTTTCCGAGGATCCGATGACTTATGCGGAAGGTTTAGCCTTGGCAGATGCGCAAGGAGGATATTTAGTTTCGATCAATTCTGAAGGTGAAAATAACTATCTCTCTTTTTGGAATAATGCTCAAGTTTTTATTGGGTTAAATGATGTTGATCAGGAAGGAACGGAAGTTTGGGAGAGTGGCGAACCAATTACTTATACTAATTATGAAGATTCATCTTGTACATGGTGTGAACCAAATACTGAAGCAAATGATGCGGTAGAATTTCATCCTTGGAATGGAAAATGGAATTGGATTCCAGCATCCGAAGAGCGTAAAGTAATTGTCGAAATTGCTTGTGCAGAAACTTTAGGATGTGGTTGTCCAGAAACAAACGAACCAGTTTGTGGATCAGATGGAATTACTTACCTCAACTCATGTGAAGCAGAATGTGCAGGTGTTTTTAATTATAGTTATGGAAGTTGTGGGGTAGCCAATTGCTCAACTGGAATAATATCTGTTATCCAATGTAGCGATGGCGACCCTTGTACAATAAATGATGTGGAGACCATCTTAGATGCAACTGGAGAAGTCTGCATCCCTTGTGCAGGAACACCAGAAGATTGTGCGACTTCAAATACTTCGGTAGTGAGTTGCGATGATGGAGATCCGAATACTATTAATGATGTGCAAACGATTTTAGACTGTAGTGGAACTATTTGTGTCCCATGTGTGGGTACACCAACTAATGGATGTAATGCTCCAACTTCTGTTTCGGGATTTACGGTGATAGGTGAATTTGGAAATAGCAAATATTATCTTTCCAATGATGTAGCAAAACCAACAGAAGCGCAAGCAGCAGCAGAATTGGAAGGTGGATATTTAGCTACAATTAGTTCGCAAGCTGAAAATGATTTCATCCAACAAAACATTTCTGAGATGACTTATATCGGTTTGAATGATTATGATTCGGAAGGAAATCTAGTTTGGGTGAATGGTGAAGACCTGACTTATAACAATATAAACCCGTGTGGATTTTGTAATGAAAATTCAGCGGAAATGGACTTCGTGATTATGGCACCTTGGGATGGTGCCTGGAGTTTTTCTAATTTTTACAATAGTAGAAAATATGTGTTGGAAATACCTTGTGGAACGAGTCCATCATCTGAAGTGAGCATCAGTTGTTCAGATGATATTAATGCAACTATACCTGTAGGAGAGACAACAGTTTCGGTGAATTATGATATGCCAACAGGAAGTACAACTTGTCCTGATGGAGGTTTGGATATAAATATTTCAGGAACTGGTGGGCCAACTTTTGGTGGCGTTTCTTTGAGTGCAGGAACTTATGAAGTTTCATGGATTGCCACAGATGCTTGTGGAAATGAAGCAACTTGCACATTTACGATAACGGTGGAACAAGAAAATATAGGAGGTGGCGACTGTCCTGATGACATTGCAGGTTTTACCGTTTTAGGAGAATTTGGAGGAAGCAAATATTACATTTCCAATGACGTCTCTCGACCAACTGATGCGCAAGCAGCAGCAGAGACACATGGAGGATATTTAGCAACGATTAGTTCGCAAGAGGAAAATGATTTTATCCAACAAAACATTTCCGAAATGTCTTATATCGGTTTGAATGACTATGACTCAGAAGGAAATTTAGTTTGGTTCAATGGTGAAGCCTTGACTTATAATAATGTAAATCCGTGTGCTTTTTGTAATTCAAATTCAGAAGAAATGGACTTTGTGATCATGGCACCTTGGGATGGCGCATGGAGTTTTTCTAATTTTTATAATAATAGAAAATACGTGATGGAGATTCCTTGTGGGAATAATTCTGGAGGAGATGAGTGTAGTTTTAATGTTTCCTTTGATGCATCTATCAATGGGAATAATATATCCATTTATGACATGACAGAAACCGCAGATGGTTATCAGATGACTAGCTTTGGAACTATTTTTACACCAGATTATGAAGTCTATCATTATTTAAGAGATAAGGAAAATGGTACTGAAGTCTCTACAACTGTACTTCAATTAGTTCTAAACCCAGATGCAGATGGTTTATGGAACTACAGAGATACTGGAAATAATGAATTGTATACTGTAGAAATTCAAGGTAGCAATACGATTATTTTAGTTAAGTATGATGCCAATGGAAATGTTATTTGGTCTTCAAATCTTGATCTATCCGGATTTGAATTATACGACCCTCCACGAGTAAGAGTTTTGGATAGTGGCATTATCATTACTGCTAATAGTGGACCAAATAATTTTATTGTAGCCGCTAAAACGGACTTGTTAGGAAATCTTATTTGGAAAAAAACGATTAACCTAAATGCTTCTTCAGGAACTGTTGCTGAAATTTATGGAAGTGCTAGCGATGGAGGATTTTATTTAAATTATTGGAATGGAGGACCATTCGTGGCTAAAATTACTGAACAAGGTGATTTGGAATGGGTTGCCAATAATGGAACTAGTGATCCTCCTTCTGAAAAAAGAGATATCATTGGAGTAAGTGGTGATCACAGTCGCTTGTATTTAAGACGAAATAGTTTTAATTCTTTCAAAGGTTATCTTTCCGCTTATGACACAAATACTGGAGATTTAGCTTGGGTCTTTAATGCGGGACTATTATTTGCTAGTGGAACTAATTTCTACAGGTCATCTATCGCCAATGCCATACCAACATACGATGGAGGAGTCGTGATCTTTTATAGTTATAATTTAGATCCATCTTTGGGGGATACCTATTATGTGCATGAACGATTTGATGCAGATGGTAATTTGATATGGTCGAGAGAGACACCTAGCGATGTTCTTGATTTAATAAATGCTAAAACCTTAGCAGCTAGTGATGGAGGATTTATTTTTGGGAAAAATTTCACTACACCATCAAGTCCTGATTGGACCATTCTCCGTATGACATCTGATGGATATTTCTCACCCAATTGTGGTGGGGCTGGAAATGATTTGCCGGACTTGACAATTTCAAATGTGACTAATCTTCCAAGTTTAGGGGAAGCAGGTGAAGTAATTTTATTTAATTTTGATTTGAATAATATTGGAACGACCGCTGCTTCAGGCGATTATAATGTCAATATGTATATTTCTTCAGATGAGAATTTCAGTACTGATGATATGCTTGTTGGTGAAGTTCCAACTGGAGATACACCAGTCGGAACGATTGCCGATGTACCAGAATCGATTGCTGTTCCTGATCTTTCAGGTGGAAATTATTTTCTAATTATTGTGGCTGATGCAAATAATGAAATCCAAGAACTAGATGAAAATAACAATACTTTTACGGTGGCCTTTGAAATAACTTCTGGAGGAGGTGATTGTCCAACATCTCTTGTTGGTTTTACTTCACTTGGTGAGTTTAATGGATCGGCATATTTCCTTTCGGATGATGTGTCTCGACCTACGGATGCGGAAGCTGTTGCCATTTCAGTTGGAGGACATTTAGCAACAATAGATTCTCAAGATGAAAATGATTTTCTCTATCCTCAAATTAATGAATTGGTTTACATCGGCTTGAATGATTATGATAATGAGAACACTTTGGAATGGTTTAGTGGAGAGCCAGTTACTTTTACCAATTTTGATATTTGTGGATTTTGTAATACAAATTCTGAGGAAATGGATTTTGTAGTGATGCATAGTTGGAATGGTGGATGGAGCTGGAGTAATTTTTATAATAATCGTAAATATATTGTTGAGATTCCATGTTCTTCGACTTTGATTGATCCAAATATTGGAGAATCTTTCGCTTCGCAAATTTCAAATGAGATGGGAAAACCAACCTTGGAAAGTCTCGTTCCAAACCCTGCAATGGATTTTATTTTTGTAAAAATAAATACTCCGCAGGAAATGGAAATCGAAATGATGATCTATGATGCAAGAGGAGTTTTGGTGAAAACGGAACGTGCTAATTTACATCAAGGAGTGAATGCTCCTGAGATTGATATTGCAGATTTACCTGGTGGATTTTATTCAATTTATATTCCGCAGGCGGAGACGAAATTTGCGACGCAGCGATTTGTGAAGGTGGGGGAGTAGATAGTTTTTTATTTTAAAATGAATAGGATAGGTTTTTTGGAAATCTATCCTATTTTTGTTTTGATATAAAGATCTCTATTATTAAAACTCAATGAATCGCTCTATGAAAATGAAAATAACGAAACTTTGGAATACCAAATCAGCGATGTGAGTAAAAGATATTTGATGAGGGAAGATTTAACAAGTGAAATCCATAACATTACATTTACAAAAATGAATTCGGGGGTTTATTTTATAAAAATAATAAATCCAGAAACCCGTGAATATATTGTTGAGAAAATTGTAAAGTAAGTATTTATGAAAAGCAAAACAGTACTTCTTGATCTCGGCGGAGTAGTCTTTAATTCTACCGGTGAATCCAATGAAAAAATAGATTGGACAATCATCACCGAATTAAATTATAAATATGGACATCGATTAAATATTGGAGATGATGTTTTTGGAGATTTTATGGCAGATTATAATCAGCTGACTCAACAAAAAATTAGTGGAGCATCTTTTTTGAAATTAGTATTCGACAGCTTGGAGTTCAATCAAGAGCTAATTGATTTTTTATTAGTCGATCATCGCATTATTATTGTGAGCGATAATTACCGAGAGAACATAGAATACATTTCAAGACGTTATCATTTTTCTGATTGGGCTGATGAAGCGTATTATTCTTTTGATTTAAAAATGGAAAAAAGTAATCCTTTATTTTTC
>CAYGRM010000134.1:0-10610 GCA_964352225.1 uncultured Saprospiraceae bacterium
CAATAAGAAAAATCATAAAATGTTAAATAGCATTCAATTTTCATCAAAAAAAATTATAGATTCCCTTTTTTTTAATAAAAAATCCTAAATTTAGGCTTTAATCGGAATATAAATTCCAGCTTTTCAACATACTGTTCCACTCTAAACTGTCCATTTCAAAATACTATACTTATTACTAAACATTAATAAAAGTACTGCGTACTTATATTTTGTATAATTACTGTTAGTAATTAATCGAAGGTTAAAAATTTAATTTTCAAAATTATTGCTACCTTTAAGTATAGTTTAAGGACTGTAAAAAGTCCGATCTGAGAATAAAACAAAGTCATAAAACCTATCCACAACCTGTTGATTTAATCAACTATTTTAGAAATGTTAACTTTCTGACTATCAGTTAGTTATATTTTCATCTAAGCAGGTAATACGGCATTACTGAGGAAAAAAGCTAAAACCAATATTATTAAATTAATAGTATTTTTTCCTTAACCCAGAACCGTCTTTAATGTCTATACTAAACCAAGAAAAGTTTAGTCAACTTAATACACGACTAGCAGGCTTTTCTCGACGCTGTTCCACAAGAAATTTTAATTGGCTATTTATGAGCCTTGCCTACTTCATGATGAAGTGGTAAGCTTTTTTAATTTTTATTCATTGCTCGCGAGGTGATTTTGTAGCAACTGAATGAATTCATATAATTTTTTTAATCTTAAACCAACAAATTATGGTTCCTAGAATTTACTCCCAAAATTATGCAGTTAGATTAAGTGTGATATTGCTTTTTCTGTTTGCTTCGATTACGTCCTTTGGACAAGCTCCTCCGCAGTTTGATAATTGTCCAATTAGTGCTTCTGTTGACCTTCCAGATGGAGGGGGAACAGTAACATTTACCAATACCAACATTCCAGCTATTTTTGGAGTTGTGGCATCTGACCCTGATATGGCAGAAATTGTTGTGTATTCTGCATCGCCAACGTTTGTAAACTGTACAAATGCCGGAGCAGTAGTTAATGTAACTATTACTGCTACTGATAGTGATGGATCAAATAGCTCTTGTATTATTCCTTTAACTGTCAATGACATTGGTCCTCAAGCAGTTTGTATGAATATTACAGTTGCTCTTGATGGAATGGGAGCTGCTAATATAGCTGCTGCTGATATTGATGGTGGAAGCTATAACTGTGCAGGTGGTGGCCCTGGAAACCCAGCAGTTCTTACTATGCGAACTATTGATGGTGCAGCAAATCAAATGTATGGTTGTGCTGATATTGGAACTTTTCCAGTTACATTAGAAGTTACTGATGCTAATGGATCTAGTACTTGTCTGGCTATGATCACTATTGAAGATAATATGGCACCAACTGTTACAGCTGGTGCACAAGGAAATATTGCTCAAAATAATGACGCTGGAATGTGTTCTGCAGTTGTAAATTATGTTGACCCTACTTTTGATGATAATTGCGGTGGTGTAGGCCAAGCTGGAATGTTAACTGCAGGGATGGCTTCAGGTTCTATGTTTCCCGTAGGAACTACTACTGTAACTTATTCTTTTACAGATGCTGGTGGAAATATGGTTTCGCATGATTTTGATGTAACTGTTACTGATATTGAAGCACCTACTGTTACAATGATGCCTCTTCCTCAAGGAAATATTGCTATTGGTACTAATTCACCAACTTTATGTGGTGCTGTTGTAAGCTATACTGTTCCTACCTTTGATGATAACTGCGGTGGAACGGGACAATTTGGAATTAGGACTGCAGGTTTAGCTTCTGGTACTACTTTTCCATTAGGAATCACTACAGTAACTCATACTTTTACAGATGCTGGTGGAGCAATGGCTTCGCACAGTTTTGATGTAGTTGTTTCAGATGATGATGCTCCAACAGTAGCGACAACTACTTCTAATATTAATATGGTAAATGATCCAGGAAATTGTAGCGCTATTATTACTTATACAGCTCCTACCTTCAATGATAATTGTGATGGAATGGGACTAGCTGGTACGCTGACTGCTGGTTTAGCTTCTGGCTCTGCTTTTCCTGTAGGAACGACTACTGTGACTTATTCATTTACTGATGCTGCAGGTAATGGTCCAATAACAAGTTCTTTTGATGTTACCGTAACGGATGATGAAGCACCAGATGCTGCAGCTGTAAACCCCGGCAATATGACTGTAAATAATGATGCAGGTACATGTCAAGCTTCTGTTAGCTGGCTATCTGTTTTAGCAGGGGATAACTGTCCAGGAGCTACGACTGTAGTTTACTCAACTGTTGATCCTAAGATGGGAACGGTTGATATTTTTACTGGTGTTCAGAATGGAGATTTGGTAGATTTTGGAGATTTCCCAGTTGGAACTACGACTGTTACTTATACTATTACTGACTTAGCAGGTAACTCAGATATGGGTACTTTTACTGTGACAGTATTTGATAATGAAGCACCTAATGTGCTATACCCATCTGGAATAGTTTTAAATTATGCTAACTGTAATAGTGATGTTGTTGTGCCTAATTACGGTTTTTTAACCAATGTAGATGATAATTGTACAGGTTATACTATTATACAATCTCCTGCACCAGGTACTTTAGTATCAAGTCTTGCAACTTTAGCAACCGGAGAAACATTTTCAGTAACGATTACAGTTACAGATAATTTTCCTTCTGCAACAAATATGGGTGACTCTGATAATTTTCTAGTTACTCTTAATGAAGAGAATACACCTGTTCCAAATTTACCTGGAGCAGTTTTAGATCCTATTTCTGGAACCTGTGGACCTTTAGTTGTTGATGCTCCGTATGCTGTAGATGAATGTGGAAATACAATTTGTGGAGTACCATTTCCATTACCAGCTGGTACGATTAATTTGGGTCCAACTTGTGGAGCAAGTGGTGGCCCATGTTCAAATGTTTCAAGAGATATTCCGATTATAGCTATTCCTGATGGTAATACAACCGGAGTAAATATTCCAATTGAGTTTACCGAATCGGGAATTGTTGAGGAAATTGAAATTGATTTAAATATAAATCATACTTGGGTAGGTGATTTAATTGTTACTCTTACTGATCCAGATGGAAATTCTATGGTTATATTTGATCGCCCTGGAGCACCTCCTGGAACATTAGGATGTTCTAATAGTGACTTAGCAGTAACTTTTTCAAGTAGTGGAGCTGATCATAGTGTATTTGAAGCCACTTGTAATTCTTCTTCACCAGCTATTAGTGGCTCATTTCAGCCAAGTGATCCATTTTCAGTAATCATAAGTAATAATGTAGATGCTAAAGGAATTTGGGAATTAAACATTTCTGATAATGCTGGACTTGATGTGGGTACAACTGCAGCAGGAAGTTTATTATCTTTATGTATTCAAGATAATAACTCAACTGCGACTCCTGATTACTTATTTCCAGTCGGAAATCATAATATCACATGGAATTATGATGCAGGAAATGGAAATATAGTTTCTCAACAACAATCAATTACAGTAGCAGAGGATACACAAGGACCTGATCTAAGTTGTCAAGATATTACAATAGTGTTAGATGCAGATGGTGATGCAAGTATAGTTTCAGATGAGCTTGTTGCAGTTGCTGGAATTGAGTTGTCAGGGAGTAATTTGACACCATGTTTTAATCCAGTTGCAGATACAGAAACTGATTTTTCAATATCTGTCAGTTCTGATATAACAGTAAGTTTTGACTGGGACTACTTTACTTTTGATGGCCCTGCTTTCGATCCATTTGGATATGCTATTGATGGAACCTTTGTTGCGGTAACTAATCCAGGAGGTGGCACATCCCAATCTGGGAGCACTACTGTAAGTTTAACAGCAGGGCAAACATTTGCCTTCCGTGCATATACCGATGATAATACTTGTGGTAATTCGATTACACAAATAACTAATTTTTCTCCTGGTTTCTCTGGTGAATACAGCATATCAAATTGGTCATTAACTAATACAAACGGTGGTGTTGGTGATATTACAGATATCTTAGATGGAATAGTAACTGACAATTGCTCTGATCCAGCAGATATAACTTTGTCATTAAGTCAAACCAATTTTAATTGTAATGATGTAGGAGATAATACAGTTACTTTAACCGCTACTGATGAAGAAGGTAACTCCTCTCAATGCTCTGCAACAGTTACTGTTGTTGATATGACTGCTCCTTTATTAACTAACATTCCAGCGAATGTTACAGTTGATTGTAATGCAATCCCTGCTCCTCCATCAATTGGAACAGGTGCAGGACAAATAGATGCGACTGATGCCTGTGGTACACTTGGTGTAATATTCAATCAAACCTCAACACAATTAACTAATTCAGCTCTTTGTGGATTCTATAATTATCAAATTACAAGAACATGGTCTGTTTCTGATGCAAGTGGAAACTTGACAGAAGAGTCTCAAGTGATTACAGTTCAAGATAATCAAGGACCAATTTTCGCTTCAACTAATTTCCCAAATACTGTTTCTGCAAATGCAAGCGCAGGATCATGTAGTGCTTTTGTTTCCTTACAATTAACCGCAGCTGGAGTATTAGATCTTCCTGGATGTGTTTCATTTGCTAATTTAACTATTACTAATAATGGAAATGGAGCAGGAACTGCTAATGCTTCAGGAACTTACCCAGTTGGTTCAACGCCAGTAACTTTTACAGTTACTGATCCTTGTGGAAATTCAAATACTTATACAGTAAGTGTTAATGTGAATGATAACACTCCACCAATCGCAGCATGTAACAGTATCTCTATAGGAATCCCTGATGGACAAGATTCTATTATTATTGATGCTTCCTTAATTGCATTGATTAATAATGGAAGTTTTGACAACTGTGCTGGGACGGCAGTTGATTTAAGTGTTTCACCTAATGTATTCTACTGTTCAGACATTGCTGATGGTACTCAATCAGTTTTTGATATTACTTTAGCAGTTGTCGTTCCTGGAAGCATGGATACTTCTTTCTGTGAAACTACGATTACGATTCAAGATAATAATGATCCAAATATTACCTGTGTTGATCCTTTGGTAATTACATTAGGTGCTGATGGTACAGCAACAGCAACAGCTGATTTGTTAAATGGAGGCATTGATGATTGTTCTGACATTATGACAATCGAATTGATTGGAAATACTAATTTTGATATTAATGATATCGGTTCACACCCAATTTCAGATGGTATCACTCCAACTTTACAAGTAACAGATGTTCATGGTAATGTCGAGACTTGTACACCTACAACTCTTATTGTAACTCCACCTACTACTTGTTTAACGTCAGCAGACCTTATAGCAAATGGACAAGTTGAAATTCCATACACTTCTACTAATTTTACTAATGTAATTGGTTTCCAATTTAGTATGCAGGTAGATGATGAAACTGTTGCTACATTTGCTCAGGACGATGCTGCTAACCTATGTGGTGGTGTAACTATTAATGTTCCAAACTTAAGTGGGGTTAATCAAGCATTAATTTGTAACGGTACATTTACTAATCAAATTAGTCCTGATGGAAAAGTCCTATCCGTATCATGGTTTAATACTAGCCCTGATCCAATATCAATTCCTAATGGAGAAACTTTATTTAACTTTAGATTAGATGCACTTGGTGTAGTTGGAGATATGACTACTTTCTCAATTACAGGTGTTCCATTCACTAACGAGTTAACTACAAAATATGGAAATGATATCCTTACAGATACTCCACCACTTTGTGTAGATCCAATCGGGATTTTTGAAGTGGGTGACAATGCAACTCTTCCTATTTCTGGAAATGTTAGTACTTGGTCAAAAACAAGAATTGACACCATTGGTTTTGATACAATCTCAATGATGCCACTTGTAACTAATCCAATTTTAGATACAGTTGTTTTAGTAGCTGGTCAAGGACTAAACAATGCAAGCATGGTGAAAATAGAAACAATGCTTCCAAGTGGTACTCCAGTTACTACGGATACTGATATGACTGATGCAAATGGAGATTACACGGTTCAAGTAGCAAATGTTGCAGGTGGTGTTTCTATTGATTTAGTTCCTAGAAAAAACAATCCAAACTGGTTAAACAATGGAGATGTTTCATCTAGTGACTTGTTCTTTATTCAGCAGCATATTGTGAATAATATTCCATTCGTATCAATCTATGAATATATTGCAGCTGACGTCAATCAAAGTGGGACAATTACAACTCTTGACTTAGTTTTAATTCAAGATGTTATTGTTAATCCTGAATTGGCTCCAGTTCCATCGTCAGTAATAGATGCATATAGTCCATGGAGATTTATCCAAAGAGAGTATGCTGAGACAAATCTAAATCCTTTTGATTTAGACCCTAGTATTCCATTGCCATCTCAACCAATGGCGCCAGTAATTCCTAGTAACGCACAAAACAGGTTCTATAATCCTGCTATGTTACCAATGACTGATGTTGATTGGGTTGCGGTGAAGATCGGACAAGTATTCGGAGGATTAAATACGAATACCTTGACTAACAATGATGTAGATTCTCGAACCGGTGAAAACTTGGTGATGAGTGTCGAAAATCAAAAAGTACGAAATGGCGACTTGATTTCAATTCCAGTTTATGCGAAAGATTATGCAGCATTTATTGCTTGGCAGTTTACTTTAGAATTTGATGTGAACCACTTGGCTTACGAAGGTATGATTCCAGGTGCGATTGCAGGTTTTGAGGAAAACAAATTAGGTTTAAATTCCGTAGAAGAAGGTATCATTGGTGCTGTTTGGTACGGAACTCCAAATAATGTAAAATCTGATGAGGTATTATTTACCCTTCAATTTACAGCTTTGGATGATGCAGATGCTTTGAGTGGATTGATTGATATTACTTCAAGAACAGTAAAGTCTGAAAGTTCATTATTAAGTGGGGCAACTGGAGAAGTTAGTTTAACCTTCTTCTCTCCTACGGTGACTACAACGACTGATTTTGAATTACATCAAAATAGACCGAATCCATTTAATGAAGAAACTTTAATTAGTTTCAATTTACCGGAAGCTGGTTTTGCAAGAGTAACTATTTCAGATATCTCTGGTCGAACATTAAAAGTGGTGGAAGGTGATTATGCTAAAGGATATAACGAAGTAAGAATCCAAAGCAACGATTTATCTTCAACTGGCGTTTTATACTATCAATTAGAGTCAGCTGAACACATTGCCACTAAGAAAATGATTATTCTTGAATAAGCATTTTAGCAAATAAAATACTTGTGAAAAGTAGGTGTGTTTTCGGACATACCTATTTTTCACATTTTTTTAAAATTGAAACAGAACTTAGATTTAAAAGACACTAACAAAAACCGAGTACTAACCTACCTTTAACCTTACACTTAAAACCGCGTCGATCTTTTTCGACATTATTAAATTTAATTAATCCCGACCGAACATGCTTTCAAAAAAAATAATTTCATCGGTAATTTTCCAACATATGAAGAAGTTCCAATACTTTCTACTGCTAATGCTATTTGCATTGCCAATAAAATCTTTTGCCCAACCATTTGTTCAATTTACCGCACAGTCAACTACTGTTGATTGCGCTACCAATACGGTGAGCATTGATATTGATGTCCAAGATTTTATCCAAATGAATGCTTTTGATTATTCTTTTCATTGGGATAATACAGTCTTGACCTTAACTTCTATAGATAATCCAATGGTGATACCTAGCATTTTAATTGGTCAATCAGGAGCAAGTGGTGGGACACTAACATTTTCTTGGTTCTCTACTTTGACAGCCGGAAATACTATTCCAGATGGAACTTTGGTAACCTTAAATTTTGATTTAATTGGAAATGCCAGTCAAACCTCTGGCTTTACATTTGATAATACACCTACCTTTATCAATGTCGCCCAATATGGTATGGCTTTAAATAGTTCTCAATATACTTTTACCGATGGATTGTTAACCATTACCGATACGACAGCACCTTCACATAACTGTCCAATAGGACCGCTAACTTTTGATACTGGTGGCGCTACGACCACTCAAATAACCGGAGCTGCACCTAATGCTAATGATAATTGTGCTGTTAATTTGATTAACTATGACCTTGTCATGAATGGAGTCAATGTCGGATCTGGGACTGGAGATGTGAGTAACAATGTGGATTTTGAAATAGGAACCACCACGGTAACTTATACCATCAGCGATTTTGCTGGACTTACTGCGACATGCTCTTTCGATGTTATTGTAACCAATAACTCCGCTCCAACGATGATGACCATTTCCATGGATAATAACTTACAAGTGAATTGTGAGGCTAATACGGTGAGTTTTAATATTTATGCAGATGCATTCAATGATATTCGAAGTGGTCAATTTACGATTGAATGGCCAGTATCAGACTTGCAATATATTGATACCTCTAATTATGCAATTACTGTAGGTACTACTGCTTTTGGAACTGCGAGTATTTCAAGTGGACAATTATTATATTCATGGAATCATGATTCTGAAATATCTTTGCCCAATGGAACCATTCTTTTCACCATAGAATTTAATGTGAGTGCTCCTGTCGGAACTACCATACCTATATCTTTTGTTCCCGGTACAGATGAGTTTACGAATGATGCTTCTACTGTTTTTCCATTTTTACCAATTGATCCTTCACAATATTCCATGGTCGATGGTTCTGTTCACATATTCGACAATGTGAATCCAATGGTAAGTTGTCCAGCAGATATTACGGTCAATTCTACTAATGGAACTGATGCGGTGGTTAATGGAATTGCTCCTACTGCTTCAGATAATTGTGGCATCATGGATACTACTTATGTGCTAACTGATGTTGCCACTTCTAATAATATTGGAAATGGAACAGGTGATGCAAGTGGTACAACATTTCCTGTAGGGACTACCAATGTTGAATATACCGTAACTGACCTCGATGGAAATCAGGATAATTGTAATTTTGATGTTACGGTTCAAGTTCCAGGTGTAGTGACTATAACCGTAGATAGTATTCAGGTGGATTGTGGAACTAATACTGTGGTTATTGGAATGCCGGTCGAAAACTTTGTGGATGTCATTGGTTTTCAATTTACAATCGAATGGGATGAAACCAAATTACAATATCTATCCATTTCTCAAGATAATTTTGCTGCTCTAGGTGGAGCTGCCGGTACTACAGGTACTAATTCTGGAACCTTATCTTACTCTTGGTTTGATTTAAGCTCTCCAACTACTTTAAATAACGGAGATAACATTATTGAAATTGAGTTTAATATTCTAGATAATACGCCAGGAAGTTCTTATGATTTTAATTTTATTCCTATACCAGTTCCATTTGAAGTTTCTACGGCAACGTCAATACCTGATCCAACTGCGATTAATGAACCCGGAAATATCGAACTCATAGACAATACTCCCCCAATAATCACTTGTCCAAATGATACGATTGTCAACTCAAATGGAGCTCCTAGCATGATTGTAAATGATATTGGAGCAACGGCAACTGATAACTGTGGTACACCAATTATTAGTTATGTTATCCTTAGTTCTCCTCCTGCAGTAGGTTCAGGTGATGCAAGTGGAAGCACTTTTTTAGCTGGGAATACTATAGTCACTTATACCGCCACCGACGAAGCTGGTATTACTGCAAGTTGCTCTTTTACGGTAACGGTCATTCAAGATGTATTAGATATTCAATGCCCATTTGCTGTTAACCAAGATGCTGATCCTGGAGCGTGTGGTGCAACTATAGCAGATTTATCGGTTACTATACTTTCTGATCCTATGAATGTTGATTCCATTTACTATACTATTACAGATGCTAATGGAGTAACCAATGGATCAGGTAATATTTTGAATCAAAGCTTTATTGTAGGGAGTTCTGTGGTGACTTATTTTGTAACTGATAATTTTGGCAATACGGAACAATGTTCATTTTCGGTTACAATCAATGATTCAGAGGGCCCAGTTATTGCTGGAATTCCTGCTGACATAACGGTAGAATGCGATAATATTCCAGCTGCTGCAATGCCTACCGCCAATGACCAATGTGATGGAGCTACTTCCGTGACTTTGATCAGCGAGTCTGTAGCTCCAGGCCCTACTCTAGGTTCGTCTATTATAACTCGAACATGGAGTACTGCCGATGCTGCTGGAAATATTTCTACAAGTAATCAATCAATTACGGTGATTGATACTACTCCACCTACTCTATCCTGCCCGGCAGATATTGTAACTACTTCGGTAGCTGCTCCTGGCTGCGGTGCAATTGTAAGTTGGACTATCCCAACCGCAACAGATAACTGCGATATGGATGTCCAAATAGGAAGTCCATTTTCTCCAGGTGATGCTTTTCCAATAGGAACAACTGAAGTAACCTACTATGCTATAGATGATGCAGGTAATCTTGACTCATGTAAGTTTAATGTTACAGTAAATGATGTTGATCCTCCGATTTTCATCAATTGTCCATCTGATATGACTGTACCTTCAGGCATAGCTTGTGATACCGTCGTACTTTGGTTCGAACCTACGATAATTGATAATTGTGATAATAATGTATCCGTGGTAGTTGCCCCATCTTTAGGGTCAGCTTTTATGACTGGAACGACTACCGTAACTTATACCGCAACTGATGCAAGTGGAAAT
>CAYGRM010000134.1:10710-15643 GCA_964352225.1 uncultured Saprospiraceae bacterium
TACCGCAACTGATGCAAGTGGAAATACTTCAACTTGTTCTTTTAACGTAATCATTGTCGATTCAGAACCACCAAGTGTGTTTTGTCCTGCCGATGTTTCGGTGTCCACAAGTGGAGACATCAATGATGATCCTAACAATTTAATTACAAGTATTACTCCTGTCGGATGTGATTCTGTAATCTTGACCTTCAACATGCCATTGGGAAATGATAATTGTGGAATTCCAAATGTAACTCAATTAGCTGGTTTACCAAGTGGTTCTACCTTTGGTATTGGAGATCATATCATCCAATTTGTAGCTATTGATGCTTCTGGAAATGCTAATACCGTTCTTTGTGAAACTACAATAACGGTTAATTCGTTTGTTGGAATAACTGTATCTGCCACTCCGGATACAGTTTGTACGACTGAAAGTACTCAACTTATTGCTAATCCTTTGACTCCAGTTGCTGGAGCTACATTTAACTGGACAGGGCCAAATCCGATGAGAGTGATTCCAAATATTTCAAATCCTCTTCTTGAAAATTTAACCTTGGCAGATGCCGGGACTTATATGGTAACTATTACTGACCCAGTCACTAGTTGTACTTCTATTGATAGTGTTACCATAGTAGTTTCCCAAGGACCAGAATTAGCGATGATTGTCAATACAGTTAACTGTGTGGAATCAGATGGATCTACTAATATCCCATTGTCTGTTCAAGTTACCAATGCTGTAACGGTTGATAGTTTTATTTGGACAAATCCTGCGGGTACAGTTTTTAGCAATGATCAAAACACCTTTATTTTTAGTGCGACGGAAGCTGCGGAAGGACTTTACTGTGTCGAAGTCTTTGAAGCAAATGGTTGTTCCAATACTATTTGTGAAACTATCCAAATTACCAATATACCTAACGCTCCAATTATTGTTTCGGAGTGTGGAGACTACGTTTGTGCTGGAGAGTCATGTACTTTAACTGGTATTTCTATCCAAGTCGATTCAATGATTTGGACTGCAACTGGAGGTGCACCTGGTTTACCGCTAGATGTTAATCAAAGTGAAATAACCATCACTCCGAGTCAGAACGGAATTAATATTTATACTTATACCATTATTGAAAATGGATGTGAAAGTTCTTCCAGCTTACCAGTTATAGTGAGTTCCCCAGCTAATGTAGAACCAGATATTATCCCTGTTGATTTAAATACCACTATCAATAACTTTTCAGTCATTGATAACGATGTGATCCCAGGATCACTCCCTGGAATTTTCTCTATCAATGTTACTTCTGATGTTAGCAATGGATTCTTAATCAATAATGGTGATGGTACATTTACCTATACCCCAGACAATGGCTTCATTGGAGATGATCAATTTATTTATGAATTATGCTTGGATTGCGATGGTGAAGAAGTCTGTCGTTGGGCAATTGTAACCCTTACTATTGAAACTGACGAATGCATCATTCCTACCGTCATCACTCCGAATGGAGATGAAATGAATGATACTTGGGAGATCTCTTGCGTCAAAAATAGTCCAGACAATGAAGTGATTATTTTTAACCGCTGGGGAGATGAAGTATATCGAGCTGCACCTTACAACAATGATTGGGAAGGCACGTACAATAATGAAGATCTACCTGATGGAACCTACTTTTATATTTTCAAAGCAGAGCCAAATGATCCTGATCCTTTGAAAGGTACAGTTAACATTTACAGATAATCTGAATCAGGTGAATCAGGTATCCTGATATCTTAAAGGTAGTATCCGATACCTAACTTCTAAAAAATAAAATAATTAAAAATGAGAAATATAATTTTTACAATAGTTTTCATGATTTTCTCTACAGTATTGTTCGCTCAACAAGAAGCTCACTATACTCACTTCATGTACAACAACTTGTCAATTAATCCTGCTGTGGCAGGTTCAAAAGGACACCCATCTCTGCTTGCACTTTATCGTAAGCAATGGATTGGATTTGATGGTGCTCCTGATAATAAATTAGTTAGCTTTCATACTCCGCTTGGAAAAAGAGTTGGTCTAGGTTTGACTATTTCGAATGATAAAATTGGAATTTCTAATAATTGGACTGGTTCTATGGCATACGCTTATCGAATTAAAATTGATGAAGAAACCAATCTACAATTTGGGATTCAAGGTTCCATGAGATATTTCGGACTTGACTTTAGAAATCAACAAATCCGACAAAATGGTGATCCTTCCATCGTTTATAATACCACAGATGAAAAATATTTAGGAAATGTGGGTGCAGGAGTTTTTATGAATGTAAAACAAATGTTCTTCGGAGCCTCCGTGCCTAACTTTTTCCCCAATACGATTGGTGTGGATAATTCTACTTCATTTTCTGCGGTAGAAGTCCCTCACTTTTATGTGATGGCAGGAGCTTTAATTCCCTTAAGCAATGAAAAAATTGCTTTGCGTCCATCTGCCTTAGCTAAGGTTGTTCGAAATGCACCATTTGACTTAGATTTGAATTTGAGTTTAGTTTTTAACAAGACTTTCATCTTTGGAGCAGGTTATCGAATTGGAGGAAATGGTATTGGAGATGCTGCTAATTTTTTGATGCATTATAAAATCAATAATATTGGATTAGGAATTTCATATGATTATACTTTATCCGAGTTGAATGATTATAATAGTGGAAGTATCGAAGCAATCGTGGTTTATGATTTTGTCAAAGAACAAGTAAATATTGCGAACCCAAGATTCTTCTTTTAACCATCATATTTGATAAAATTTTTAATTTCCCAATAATTCTTTTTTTGTAAAAATCGTTTTACAATTGATTAAACACTTAAAAAGTATCCGAAAAAAATTTCTCATGAAGCATACAATTTTACAATTAACATTATTGCTTTCTTGGTTTTCTACTTTTGGGCAGGAACTACCTACTCCAAATAATGACATCTTTGTTACTAATGAAGTAAGTATCAACTCTGACCAATTGGAGTTTAGTCCAACCTTTTTAGAGGATGGTATTTTATTTATTTCTACCAATCCAGTCAACAAAAAATTTAAAGTAAAAGATATACGAATTGACAAAAATATTATGTCAATTTTCCGATCAGTTAGAGATGATGAAGGTAAACTTCAGTCACCTGAACCTTTTGCCATTGAATTGTTATCTAGCGTTCATGAAGGACCATTAACTTTTGACCGAACTGCTGAAAATATGTTTTTTACTAGAAATAATCTCAATGGTAAAAAACGAATTAAAGGAGATGATGGCATCGTCAAACTTCAAATTTATTCTGCTCAACGCATGGATAATGTTTGGAAAAATGTTGAAAAACTTCCTTTCAATGATCGCAACAGTAATGCTGCTCATCCAAGTATTTCTGTTGAAAACAATGAGCTTTATTTTTCATCTGATCGTCCTGGCGGACAAGGTGGAATGGATTTATATGTAAGTATTAAGTCAGGAGATACTTGGGGAGAACCAATTAATCTTGGCCCCAAAGTCAATACAGAAGGAGATGACGTTTTTCCATTTATTCATGCAGATGGCACTTTATACTTTTCCTCCAAAGAAGCAGGAGAAGAAGCAGACCTTGATCTTTTTACGGTAAAAAAAGTAAATGGAGAGTGGGGAATTCCTGAGAATATGGGTGCACCTTTTAACTCAGGAAAAGATGATTTTGGAATTATCATCGACCGTGACAAACGAAATGGATATTTTTCCTCCAACCGAAATGGCGGAATTGGTGGTGACGATATTTATAGTTTTTACGCTTTAAATGGTTTAGAAAAAAATGTTGAAACCGTCCCAGATTTTGAAAAAACAATTACCATCAATGTGAAAAATGAAGCAACAGGAGCTATCATCGAAGAAGCAATTGTTACTTACATGAAATTAGATGAGTTAACTTTGGGTAAAGCCATTACCGGAATTTCTTCTACTAATGGAGAAGAAAGAGATCCTAGTGATTTAGTTTTAAAACTTCCCATTGATGAAAATGCAAAAACTGGATTAACTGATTTCAATGGTCAAATTCCGCTGCGCCTCACCCGTGGAAGTTATGTAGTAAAAGTGGAAAAGAAAGGAATGCAGTCAAAACAAATTGCACTTAATTCTCAAAGTGATATTCTTGAATACACCGTCCTGCTTTCTAAATATAATCCTGCTCTAGCAAATAATGGAAATGGAAATAATGATGGAGGCAATTCAGGAAATGGAGATGGAAACAACGGAGATCCATTTGTGGAGGAAGGAGTTGTAACGACTATTCAAGAAGGAACGATAATCGAGTTACCAAATATTTATTACAACTTCAATGATGCATCTATTCGACCTGATGCTCAAACGGATCTGAATTCTTTAGCTGACTTTTTGCTCAATTATCCAGCAACTGAAATTGAGTTAATCTCTCATACTGATTCTCGTGGAAGTGACAAATATAATAATCGACTCTCTCAAAGACGAGCTGAAAATGCTGTAGCATTTTTGATAAAAAAAGGAGTAGATCGAAACAGGATGGTACCTAGAGGTTACGGCGAAACACAATTAAGAAATCAATGCAATGATTTCGCTACGTGTAGCGAAGCAGACCACCAATACAATCGAAGAACCGAGGTAAAAATCACTAAGATGGAAGCTCCGATTACTATAAAATTCATCAATAATTTACCTTCTTATATTTCTGAAGCACCTCCTTCTATCAAAAATAATAATGAAAGATCTAATACTAATGTTTCACCTAGTAATCCTTCCTCAACTGAAATTGATTTGGATGAAGTAAAAGACGAATATGACCCAGAAGGAAATTACAAAGTGATTGCAGGAGCATTTGCTAATATGATTAATGCTGAAAAAAGATTAATTGAAATTAGAGCATTAGGATTTAATAATGCTGACATTTTAAAGCTTGGTGGTAGTGCTTTATTTCATGTGGTAGTCAGTCGCTATCGAACTAGCGAATCAGCCAACAATAC
>CAYGRM010000135.1:0-15587 GCA_964352225.1 uncultured Saprospiraceae bacterium
TTTTCAAAGAACTGCTTTATTTCTAATGCTTAAAAAAGTGTACGGTAGAGAAAATAAAAAAAAGATTAGTACAAATAAATAATTTGTACTAATCTTTTTAAGAATATTAGACTTTGTTCGTTTAACGTTGAGCGGCTGAGGTTTTACAGATGACCTTACTGATTTATTTAGAATAAGTTCTTTCGATAAAATTATTTTATAAAATTCAAACCTGCGAATAAGAAGGTAATTGAAACATAAAAGCCGTCCCTTCATTCAACTTACTTTTCACCTCAATCGTCGTATCATGCAATTCCAAGATTTTTTGCACGATTGCCAAACCAAGACCTGCACCTTTGGTTTGTTGCCCCGTTCTTTTTGCTTGTCGGTATCGTTCAAAAATAAAAGATTGTTCTTCCTCTGGAATCCCGATGCCGGTATCTTTGATTTTGATTTCAACATTATTATTGATCAAACCTAAGTCAATCGTAACTTCACCTCCTTTTGGAGTATGATTTAAGGCATTGTCCATCAAGTTTTGAATGACTCGCTCTACCAATCCTACATCTGCAAAAACCAGAGGCAAGTTTTCTTTTTCTTCTAAATGAATTTTGATTCCTTTTTCCTGTGCAAGAATCTGATATTTAGCAGCAACATCTTGCGCTAATTCAGAAATAAAAAATGGTTCTTTATTTGGTTCGATTTGTTTTGCTTCCAATTTTGAATATTCAAAAAGCTGAGCGATTAAATTTTGTAGCCGACCTAAACTACTCATCGAAGTCTCTAAATATTTCTTCCGATCTTCCTTCGAAATATCATCTTCTTTGATTAAAAGTGTTTCAACATAACCTTGCACAATCGCCAAAGGAGTTCGTAAGTCATGCGAAACGTTGGCAATCAATTCTCTTCGTAAATTTTCTACAGATTTAAGTTCATCAATATTTGCGACAATCGTATCTGCCATACTATTATAGGTATCTGCTAAAACTGGAAAATCTCTTCGATCTTCTTTACAAATTCTAGCTTCGTAATCTCCTTCTTTAAATCGCTGAACTTGGCGAGTTATATTTCTCAATCTTTTGGTCAAAAACCAAATGGCTAACAATCCAATTACAAGTGCGCCAATCAAAGTCAAAAAGAATAAATTGGTTCCTAATTTCAACATATAACTTCCCAAAATCCCAGCACTCGCAGCTACTTGCTCTTCACTTTGTAAAATGATATAGACGTAACCTTTCAATTCGTCATTTTCCGTAATTGGAGCTGCAGAAAATATTTTGTAAGTTCCAGGGTGTCGAGGATCATCACCAATAATAAATGGTTTTTCCTTTGCGTTGATAAAAATTTTGATGGGCTTTAAATCTACTTTTTCCGAAATCACTTTTCCAAATGGTGCAGCATGGGTTAAGATATTTCCTGCTGGGTCAAGCAAATATAATTCAGCAATCGGATTCATCACCATCGCAGAATGCATATAATCCATGATCGCGGGTTTGTTAATTTTCCCTTCGATGAAAGGCTTCACTTCCTTGGTCGCACTATCCGCCAAAGTTGCATGTACTCGCTGAACCGATTCTTGATAATATCGATTAGCTATATATCCAGAAATAGAAACGTAGCCAATACCCAACACTACTAAAAGCAAAAGTAGTGTCGCAGAAATTTTCCAATAAAGTATATTATTTGCGTTCTTCATTTTTTCATTTTTATAATTAGATTAAGGAGAATGGGTGGGAATAGAATATCGAATAACCAACAAGGAATATCCAATGTCCAAGTTTAGTATAAATTAACTTTTGTAGTTCCTTGGACATTGGATATTCCTTGGTCGATATTGGATATTCATCTAAACATCTTCATTAAACCGATACCCAATCCCCCACGATGTCAAAATATAAGTTGGATTTTGGATATCTGGTTCTATTTTTCCACGCAATCGATTGATGTGAGAATTCACCGTATGTTCATATCCCTCAAAATCGTACCCCCAAACTAAATTCAATATCTGAGTTCGAGAATAACTTTTCCCTGGCTTTGATGCTAATAAGCTGAGTAGGTCAAATTCCTTTGGTGACAAATCCATTCGTTGATTTTGGACAGACACTTTACGCTTATCCATATCGATAACTAAGTCTCCAAAATCCATAATTAATGAATTTTTATCTGCCTCATTTTTAGTGTTATTCGACATTTCAGTTCTGCGAAAAATTGCTTTCACTCTTGCTACAAATTCACGAACGCTAAATGGTTTTGTCATGTAATCATCTGCTCCAAATTCTAAACCTAGAATTTTATCAATCTCTTCTGCCTTCGCGGTCAACATCAAAATCGGCGTAACAATATTATTTCTTCGCAATTGACGACAGATTTCTAAACCATCCTTCCCTGGTAACATCACATCTAAAATGATTAAATCAAATTCTCCACTCATTGCTTTTTCCAAACCTACATTTCCCTCATAAGCTTTATCCAATTCGCAATCCATATCTTTCAAATGGATTTCCAACAAGTCCACAATGTCTCTATCGTCTTCTACAACTAGTACTTTTTTCATATTCAATATTCTGGTTTTGGTTAAGTCATGTTGTTTATTTCTAAAAATTTCTACACTCATGAGATCTTGATATTTTGGATTTTAAAAAAGTGGAAAATACTTCGCTTTCTACTTTTACAAAATTACATTTTAAATATCACAGAACTATCACGAAAGGCTTGAGTTACCCTCACAGCAATTTAACTACATCTTTCCGTTTTTTATTTTTTTTGGAAAAATTCAAATAATAAAATGAAAAATATCGAATACCTGATGAAGGTATTCAATATTTTAAAGAGAGGGATGCGAATGCATCCCTCTACTGTCCCTTTAATTGATTTTTGAAATCTTACTGTCTCGCTGACAGCATACCAAGCATAAAATTAATGAGATCCGTTTTGAGTAATATTATTTTTGGATAATCAATTTTTGAGTTTCTAAACTTTGACCAGATTGCACCTGTAAGAAGTAGATATTACTTGGCAAATTAGAAACATCCATATTGAAAACATTGTCAGTCATATTTATGGTAGAATATGTTTTTACTACCTGTCCTTGGATATTTACAATTCTAATAAGGCTAGGTTCTGCTAATTTATTTTCCCAAATAATTGAAACATTGTCTCTAGTTGGATTAGGTTGAATCGTCCAATCATTAGTTTCTGTTCCTTTGATTTTTGCAAATCTGATAGCAGAGTATTCAAAAGAATTATCAGTATCTACTACTTTAAGTCGGTAGTAATAATCTACGTTTTTTCTAACATTATTATCAAGGTAAGAATAGTTAGTACGTTCAGTTCCTCCTCTGGCATTTTCAAAACCAATTTTGATAAATTCATCACTTCCACCTCCTGAACGTTCAATAATAAATCCTTTGGCATCAACTTCAGTCTCGGTCGTCCAGTCTAGTTGAATAGATGATTCCATAGCTGTTGCTTCAAACTTTACTAATTCAACCGGAAGTGGCGTTGTAGATTCTAGCATCAAAACTTTAGCAGATGCTGACGCTGTCAAACCGCCATTAGCAGTTAGAGATACATTATTGGTTTCATAAACTGGGTTAACAAACATCCGAATATCATCTATCCACCATCCATCAACAAAAGCTTGATAATCACAGGCAATTCTAAATCGAATCAAAATATTGTCTCCAGTATAACTATTCAAGTCAACTACGGTTTCATCAAATTTACCATTGGCACCATCAAAAACGCCTCCTCCAAGAAATGGATTATCTGTAACGGCGATAGTTGAGTTATATGGATTTTGAATCATATTGGCTCCAAGGTCAATCCAAGTAACTCCATTGTCATTTGATATTTCTACCACACCACCATCGAATCCACTTTCGGTAGCATACTCATGGAAAAAACTAAGTTGTAATCCAGCAGGTACTACAATGGAATTAGCTAAAGTTAGTGTTTGATTAGAAAGTACATCTTGATCCTCTCCAAACCATGAATTGGTTCCACTAAACGTTCGATCTGAAACCATCGTCCATGCACCTAAGCCCGGTGAAGGTGTCCAATTACTTCCCCCACTTTCTACATCATCATTGAAAACTAAATCAGTCAAAGCTCCTGGTGTATTGATATTTACGGTTACTGTTACTGTTTCAGTTGCGCCCGGAGCCAAAGTTGCGATGGCTGGAAAAGTCACCACACCTGCATTGTGAGTTCCTCCGTTACTTGCCGCTACAAAAGACATATTAGGACTTAAATTATCTGTAATGACCACATTAGTTCCAGGATAAATTTCAGATCTATTAGTTACGGTAATTGTAAATGTGATGTCACCTCCATTTTCCAAAACACCAATTGAAGATTTTTCCATTTCTAAAATAGCGTTCATACCGCCACCACATTCAAGTGGTAAATCGAAGTTTTCAAATTCATCGCCTACAGCATTACTACCACTTGTAGCTTGGAATCCTAATCCTCTTCTTGCAAATGCTTCCCAAATCGCACATTTATATTGGCTATCAAAAACCAACTCATCTGCTTGCAAAATAGCATCTCTCATCTCTACAAAAGTAGGAGAGGTGGGTTGTAATTTTAGGCCTTCAGTAATTAATCTTAAGGCGATATTATTTCCTCCAGCTCCTGCTTCTTTACCATTATTATAAGGGTCATTATTTACAGGAACAATGTCAATAATTTCTTGGGTCATTTCATTTAGCATCGTACACCAAATAAAACCTATTCCATGAGGGATGGTAATTTCACTATTGGTAACATCTGCATAAGTATAATCATTAACTGAAAAATCGGTACTGTATTTTGCTGGTCGAATACCACCACCTGTGATATCCTCGGTGATCACATATGTTCCGATTCCTCTATTAGGTAAAACACCATTTGGATGAGCAGTAGTTGGTGCTCCTAAATCTCCATTTTGAGTAGTAAGATATAAGGCAAAATAATCACTCCATCCTTCTCCTCCTTGTTCGTCTCCACCTAAAGGACCCAATGCACCTGGTCCACCTGTTAATCGATTAGAAATACCATGTCCATATTCATGTGCAATAATTCCATTATCAAAATCACCATCTTTCATTGGAGGTGCTGGGGTAAGTCTTGCTAAGGTAAGATTAACTGTACCAGTTGCCATGTTAGCCAAAAGTGCTTGCCCATCCTCAAAGGAAACCATTACCGCAGGAATGGTAATTAAATTACCCGTCTCCGCACCACCCATAGATATTGGAGGTGCTCCTGGAATATTATTATATACAATAACTGCAGTAGCCCCCGATAATTGAGCACTCATAATTTTTTCTATAAAAGCACAACTTCCTCTTTTGATCAAAGCAATATTTCCAAATAAATCTGCAACATTATCTGCAATCAAACCTGCACCTTGACCAGTACCACATCCTTCATCATCGGTTCCAGGAGCTGCACTATTTGCGTCTATCAATACTAAATCACCTGTATCGCCTGTCGCATCAAGTTCATTTCCAGTCCCAAATGCTGCTTCGATTGCTTGATAATTATCTGTAGATGGTAATCCATTAACCGTATTTACATAAACCAACTCTGCTGCTGGACTAGACGACCATAAATACATTTGCATTCTAGGAGGTGTTCCATCTGGTAAGGTTAGCATGTTAGCATTATTTGTTCCTTCTCCATCTTGAGCTTCTGCAATTACTGCATCGCTACCTAAACCTCCTTTATCCGTTCCATTAAATATGTTGGTTGTTTGGAAATTCCCATTTTTTTCATCAAAGCCAAATTTGTAAAAAATATCATGCACAATATTATTCCAATAAAATAAATTTACAATTGCCGCATCTGTATAAGTCTCTGGCCCCATAGTTAAGTCAGCATCATAATGAAACTCAAATGGAGGAATTACAGCTGCATTAGTCGTTATAGCAAAATGAGAAGGTAGCGTTCCTGGAGGTGAGGCAGGCCCTAAATCATTTCGAGCCTGTACATTATTTCCTGAAGTAAAAGCATTAAAACTTGAACCATCCGTTGAGTGCCATCCATAAGGAGAAGCAGCAGGAAGTCCATCTGTGACTGCATCTGTTTGTGCTGCCCCAGGTTCATTCGGAGCCTCTACAGGTATATCATAAACTCTATAAGAGCTAGCTACCGTAAACATATTTTCAAAACTATTTGCCGCTTTTGGAATAGCTGGCGTCATGTTGTAATTAGTATTTTTAGAATGATTATGATGACGGTGTACGGATGCAGGTGCATCTGTTGCCATTGCACTTCCACCAAAATCACAGCTAAGTACTAAGTCTCTTTTCTCAATAATTTTTCCAGTTTCTGCATCAATCCACATCATCCAATAATGTTGATGGTTGATTTCATACAACTCTACTTGCCAAGTCAATGCTAATTTATCTTCATTATTTTTTTGATAAACTAACTTTACGGGAATATCACTTGCTGCAATATTTCCTTTAGAAAAAGTCATTGATTGATTTTTTCCAGTAGCATTTTTCACAATGGAAATTGATTCGCCTAAAGGGAGGTTCAATTCTTTTTTCACTTTCAACAAAGCTTCACCTGCCGAAATACTTGGAGTATCAGCAGTTTTTCTTTTGGCAGTTTCTTTTTCAAATCGAGTCGTAAAATGCTTTACTTCTCCATCTTTGAAATGCACTCCCATAGAAGATCCCACGACGTCGATACTATTAATTTGTTGCTGTAAATAAAGGTGAGTGATTCCAGTATTATCATCTTGAATTTCACTTGAAATTCTTAATTCTGAAACATCCTCCTTTTCGAGGTTGTATTTTGCTCGGTTTTTTTCTATAAATTTTTGAGCTTCGGGCAACTTACTTCCCGTTTGCGCAGAAACAATTACCGAAAAAGAAAAAAACAAAAGGATAAAAATAAATCCCTTAACTAGGTTGTTGAAGTGGTAAAATTTGTTCATAATTGATTGTTTTGAATACTGTGTTTGAATATTATAATTCAAATGTATGTAGTAAAAACACCAAAAAGGGTAGCATCTGATTTGCTCTAGGACATGAGAAAAAAAAATAAAGTGAAGATTTAATACGGTAGGAAAAATGTCAAGGAACCTGAATAAAAACAAAAAAAGGGTAACATATTCATGCTACCCTTTTTATTTTTTGATTGAAAAATGTCGAAGTGTTATCCACGCTTTCTAGCTCGTGCTCGACCCGACATATCTAAGAAAGCTTGTGCTCCTGGTTTTTTCAACAAAGTATACAAAATTTCTTTTGCTCTAAATAATTGAGCTTTAACGGTACCCAATGGAATTTCTAACTCAGTTGCAATCTCTTCGTAACTTAATTCTTCGAAGTATCGTAACTCGATCATCAAGCGATATTTTGGAGTTAATTTCCCCATCACTTTTCTCATCAATGAAACTTTCTGAGCTCGGATGTAAATTTCTTCGGGATCTAGTGAATTTGATTTTAGGTTAGATGAAAAGTCAGCTGCTCCACCTTTTTCAATTGGATCATCAATTGATAATAAGTGTAACCTTTTTTTTCTGATTTGATCGATGCAATTGTTAATTGCAATTTTGAATAACCAAGTACTAAATGCATATCGAGGCGCATAACTTGGTAATTTTCGGAAAGCTTTTCCGAATGCTTCTAAAGTTAAATCTTCCGCATCATCTCGATTGTTAATCATTTTTAACATCATGTGAAAGATAGAATTACGATAGCGAGTCATCAAAATAGTGTAGGCTTTTTCTTCACCATCAATAGCTCTCAAAACTAATTCGTAATCGGCTTGGGCTTTAGGGGATAAATTTGTCGTAGTTAATGTTTTTACTTCCATTGTATTGTTTTTCTAAAAAATAAAATAGGTGTGAATGCGATGTAATACAAAATGTACATGAAATCCAAAATTGGAATCCATTGAAGTAGTCTTTTTTCTTGAAACCTTTTGAGAATTTGTGCGTAATAAAACAGTAGTACTACTGAACGTATAACAAAAAGTGTACCTAAAAACATTACATTAAAATTTAATATGAATAATGTAATCCCTGTCACATAAAAAAAGAAGTGACTCACCGATAAAAGTCCCAACAATAATTTATGTTTTAATTGATAACTGGTAGCTGTGGAAAGGTGTCTAGTCTTTTGGCGATAGTAATCTCGCCAAGTAGTTTTAGGTTCGGAATAAACGAATGACTCTTTTTCTAACAATATACTTACATTATCTCCTGTCGCGACTTCATTAATAAATAAGTCATCATCTCCCGAAGCAATATGCTGGTGTTTTTCGAATCCACTTGAATTGGTAAACAACTCCTTACGATATGCAAGATTGCGTCCAACGCCCATGTATGGGAGCTTTGCAAGCGCAAATGAAAAATATTGAATCGCTGTATAAACTGTTTCGAAGCGAATAAAACGATTCAATAAAGTGGGATATCTTGTATATGGACCATAGCCCAAAACAATTTTTGTAGTATCAGAAATTCTACTTTGCATGCAAAACAACCACTCTGAACTGCTTGGACAACAATCTGCATCCGTTAGTAAAAGTGTTGTGTACTTTGATGATTCAATCCCGATTTTTAGTGGAAACTTTTTTCCGACCATACCAAGTGGTTTGGCATCGAGATTAATTATCTGCAAGTTAGAATATATTTTTTTATATTTTATTAAAACATCATATGTAGTATCATTTGAATTATCGTTCACCACTACTACTTCGAAGGAACGGTAGTTTTGATTTAGAATACGGGGAAGGTTTTTTTCTAAATTTTGGGCTTCGTTACGAGCACAAATGATAATGGAGACTGGTTTTTCATTTCTTTGATCAGACTTGGGAGAAGATTTATAGTTAGCTAACTTTGAAAAAAGAAAACACCAATAGATTAATTGAACTAAAAAGGAGCAGAAAAATAATACTAATGTAAAAATAACGAACGGAGAGAAATCAGAAATTTGGAATAAATTGAAATGCATTGAATGTCATTTTACTCTTACTTTAATAAGGAATCAATTATTGCAACAATACTCTTACGTAACTCAAAAGCTGACTCTTTTTCCTTTTTCGAAATTCGAAATAACCGCCAACCACCTAAAGTATCTTTTGCAAAATCTTTATACCACCAAGCAAAAATTCCAGTCAAAACTAGACTAGCGAGATACGCCCAAGTCATCCAACTTTCAGTAAAAAACTTCTTAAAAATCCAAATTTGTAATCCGTAAAAAATTAAGTAAGTAAAAATTCCAGATAAAATTTTCACCGTCGAAGTGTAGGCTGGATGCAATTTTAATTTTTTATAAATTAGAGATGGAGTATAATTAGCTAAGAAATTATTTAACCAACCATACATAAAAATCAAAAAACCTAGTATTAAAAAAATACTTCGTAGCACCCAATTGACCTTTGCACCTGACTTTTGCGTTTTTATAACAATGTTATCACGGATTTTATTTTTTTGTAAAAAAGAAAAATACGTCTCCACTTCTGATTCAAAATCCTTGGCTTCTGCAGGTTTTCCCTCTTGCATTTCTTGCCAGCTGTCAATCATCTTTTTTGTCCGATCAAAAACTAAATCGAGTGAAAGTGGATTTTCAGTTTGCACTACTTCCTCCAATTTTCTCATTAAAGCATCTTCCTCATCGTTCCGTGTATGTATTGTTATAGCTTGCGCTTTTTGTTGCATAGCTGTAGTTAGATCCGTCACCGCTTGAATTTTATCTTTGCGATAAACTTCCTCAAAGTCAGCTACCTTAATGGGATTTCCTACATTGATAAAGATAGGTGTTCGAAAATTTCTTTGATCTTGGTAATTCAGCCCTACAATTAATATTTCCAAACCCAATTTAAAATCATGCTTATTTTCCGTACTCAAAGCGATTCGCGCAGAACCTGTTTTGAATCGTCGAATCCTTCGAGGAATATCACTTCCACCTTCAGCAGCAATATATAAGCAACCTCCTTTAGTCAAAAAATCTTCTGCAAATCTAAAAGCATCTTCATTGTTTAACTTTACTCCATCCTTAGCTACATCTTGTCTTCGTTCTACTTTGATTCCATAAGTACTCCCAAGAAATGGTCCTAAAATAGGAATGTCAAATAATCCAGCATTCGCTAAAAAATGAACATACCGATTAACAGGAATTGCTGTTACGAGAGGATCAAATAGTGTATTTGGATGGTTAGAAACAAGAATAGTTGGATGATTAACATGAAGTGCCTTTTTATTTCTAGTCAGAAATTTAGAATAAAAAATTCGACTCGTCACTACTGCTAACGACCACACAAATGCATAACTTAAAAATCTATATAGACTCCTCAAACTTTCACATTTTTAATATTCCTTAAATAAATTTATTTAAGATGTAAAATTTAATAAAAACTGCTTGATGTCCTCATCAAACTTCTCTCCTTCTTCAAAATGAAATTTAACTTGAACAGGCAATGCAAAAATCGGTAATTTATTCTCCTGTAAAAATGGGTGATGCAATTGCAAGCGCATCGCATCTTTTTCAGTCGTCAAAATCACTTTCTTTTTAGACTCCATTTGATCAAAAGTCGTTTTCAAAAATGAAACGTCAAACTTACTAAAATATCTGTGGTCTTCATATTCTAATGTCTTTACGGAGTTAACTTGTGATTCCAGATAATCCACCAAATAATCTGTTCGAGCAATTGCACATATTAATAGTACATCAACATCTGGTTCCAATCGAGCTCGATATTTATTATTTAAAATATAATATGGCTCGTAATATTTATAGTAGGAAAAGAAGATTTTTTGATGAGAGAAAGGTTTTATTTTTTTGATAAAATACTCCTTCTCCTCTTCCGAAATGGTTGGCGGACACTTTGAGACAATCAAAATATTGGCTCGTTTATAAGCTGATCGCCATTCTCTCAATCGCCCTGAAGGCAATAAATAATCATCTGTAAATGGAAAGTTATATTCGGTCAATAAAATATTTAATCCCGGATCAATCGCTCGATGTTGAAATGCATCATCCAATAAAATGACTTGTGTATCAGGACTTTCAGATAAAATTTTAGGAACTGCGAAAGTTCGGTTTTCTGCAACTGCCACGTGAACATCTGGAAACTTTCGCTTGAACTGTAACGGTTCATCGCCTACTGATTCGGCGTTGTTTTGAACTTCTACTTTTAGATAGCCTTTAGTTTTACGTTTATATCCTCGACTGAGCGTTGCAACATTTAAGTAGGGTCTTAGCAGCTGAATGAGGTATTCGATATGTGGTGTTTTCCCTGCACCTCCTACAGAAAGGTTTCCTACAGAAATTATGGGAAGATCAAAAGTAATGCCTTTGAGTAATCCTTTTTTATAAAAAAAATCAATTATACTCACGCCTATTCCATAGAGAAGAGAAAGTGGGGACAATAATATTTTTATGAGCTTATTTCGAAACATTAGAAATAATTCTGATTGACTAATTTTGAATTTTTAATGAGTTGAAAAATTTAAACTCATTGACTCTTTTTCTCTCAAAATGGAAAAGAACAAAAGTAATTGAATTTCTTTTTTATTTTTACAAAAAAACCAATTTACATTTTCCTTTCTTTATCCTAATAATTGAACACTATGAAAGCACTAATCTTTGCAGCTGGCCTTGGTACTCGACTTCGACCGTTGACTGATGATCGTCCGAAGGCATTGGTTGAAATCAATGGAATAACTTTGTTAGAGATTGTGGTTCGTCGTTTGAAAAAAGCAGGCGTGACTGACATCATTGTAAATGTGCATCATCATGCACAAATGATTATTAATTTTTTACAAAGTAAAAACAACTTTGATATTAATATTGTGATTTCTGATGAACGGGATGAGTTGCTCGACACAGGTGGTGGCTTGCTAAAAGTGGCTGATTTTTTCTCAGATAGAAAACCATTTTTTGTACATAATGTGGATATTCTTTCAAATATTGATTTGAAGAAAATGTATGAAACACATATCCAATCTAAAGCTGTTGCAACTCTTTCTACTCGACATCGAGCAACTTCACGTTACCTCCTTTTTAATAAAAAAGATGAGTTGTATGGTTGGATGAATATTCGCTCAGGGAAAATGATTTTGTGCAAAAAGAAAAAGGGGACATTGAACTTGCGAGCATTTAGTGGGATTCATGTGATTAGCCCTGATTTGTTTGATGCGATGCCTGAGGGTAAAAAGAGGTTTTCGATTATTGATGTGTATTTGGCAGCGGCGGCTTATCAGAAAATTGTGGGGTATCCGCATGAGGATGACCTTTGGATGGATGTGGGGAAAATTGAGAATATTGAGGGGGCGAAGGGGTTGTTGGAGAAAATTGGATTTTGATTTTTTTTGCCACAGACTTGGACTGACTTTTTTTTATGACTTTTCACAGACTATTATTTTTCAGGTGTGGTTTGCGATCATTTGTAAATATTTTCCTTTTGAATTGCAATTTTTCTCCAAAATTAATCAGAAGGCCAACTTCTATTTTTGTTGCTCTTAAATAATTGATTAATTGGGCTTCATGAATAGAATGTAAGTTTTCAATGGCTTTTAATTCAAGGATCACCAAATTGTCTACAATTAGATCTGCCCGAAAATCACCGACTTGGTCGCCTCTAAAAAAAACAGGAATAGCAAATTGTCTACTTACTTTATGCCCTTGTTCCACAAGTATTTTTTCCAAAGCCTTTTCATAAACACTTTCCAAAAATCCAAATCCCAACTCATCAAAAACATCATACACAGCTCGAATTATTTTCTTTGTCAAATCTGAATGAAGGTAATTACCATTGTTCATAATTGAACTATTTTAAAGTCTGTGAAAAGTCATAAAAAAAGTCAGTCCAAGTCTGTGGCAAAAAAAATCACCCCTTCAATATCCCACACCCAATCGAGCACTCCAAGCACCTCTTCTTCCCACAATACTCATTCTTCAACTGCAACAAAGCCTGCGTCTCATATGCCGATTTCGGAATCATTCCCAGCTCTTCCCATTTGGTAATAATATTATTCTTCTCCGCAGGAACTTCTTCCAATAGTTGAAAAGCTCGATCCTTGTATTCCTCCTCCCCTTTCCATTTTCCGTATAAAAAAAGAAAAGGCGTAATCGTATTGATAATAAAAAGATGGATCGCACTTTTGCCCAAAGACTTATTTCGTTTAACAGATTCCTTGTCAAAAACATAATGAGTTTGCCAATAATTCGAAAGTTTAAGTTCAAACATATTTTCGATCTCCCTAATATTTTTAGCAACCAACATTTTGCTAAACAAGTGAGTCGATTGGAAAATGAGTTGGGCAAACTGAGCAATCCGAATCGTAGGAAAGTTAGCAGGACGCATTCTCAAAAATCGCCAATTTGTTTTTTCCATTGGGGTGAGTTGGTACTTTTTCTGCAAGAATTCGTACTCCTTTTTGAGTCGATTTGGGTATTCATCTTCAAAGTCACCTTCGAGTAAACCAGACTGCCCAAACAACAATGCTTCGATTTGAAAAAGATCATTTTTATGCTTTCCTAAAATAGTCAATGGTAAAGTTCTCGCAAGCCTTTCGAATGGTTCGGCATTTACTTTTACACCAAAGTTCTTAGCTAGAATTTGATAAAAGGTAGCTTCCCAATTATTGGTATTATCTTGAAGTCGATTTTCTATAACAATAGTTTTACATTCAAGCCTTTCCACTAAAAGTCGATCTAACCAGAGTACCTTTGTCATTCTGCCAACTTCATAAAAGTGATGTTGACAAGGAATCCAATATTCATTGTGAAGAAATTTTTGATAAACTTTCGAGAGCTTAGATGAGATGCGTTTTTTTAATTCTAGACAAGGAATTAGAGAACCATTTTGACGACTTATTTTTTCATCCTCGTCAAGGACAACATGCAAAATCACATTATCATAAGCTGGATCAGATTGATGTTTATGCTTCGTCCAATCAGATGCATTAAGATGCATTTCTACATTTCCAGCCCAAAGTGTTTTTCCGATTTCTATACGTGCATTGGTGAAGTCTGGGCCAGAATGATGATTATGTTCACCAATCATTTGAATTCGGATGGGTTGCCCCTCGGTGGTTTGAAGTTCGGTAGAATCAAACCTTTGCAACCTCCAGACGTAGTGGAGAAGGTCTTCTTTCATAGTATGTAAGTTGTTTGTTTTCAACTAAACTTACATAATTTATCTGAAATGTAAATATATTGTTATTTGCCAATTATTAGTTTAAACATATATTGTTATCGCTAAGGTTTTAGGAAAAACACATATTGTCATTTATAATTTAAAAAACTTTTTCATAGCTAGTGAATTTCCATTTTTATCCAAAAACTGAATAAAATAAGCTCCTGATAAAAAAGTTGAAATATCGATTTGAGTGGAGTTGATTTTTTCACTTTTCATTATCTGACCAAAGGGATTATAAATTCGGATTTGAGCAACTTTAGTACCTCCTTTTTCCTCAAAAAACAATTCATATTGAGAAGGATTTGGGAATACTTTGATCAATTCATTTTTGACATTAATAGTTGAACTTGCATCATCACAAATAATATTTTTTAAAATACCCCACAGTTCGTTGTCAAATGAAGATAAAGCTAAGAGGCTATTGCCAGAGTCTTCGCCCATTCGAACAATGGCAATATTTTGACTCGGAATAATGTATAATTTTTGGTCATTTTTCCCCAAAGCAGCATACATTTCATCGGGCGCATTAGGCGTTAAATTTGTATTGAAAACGACTTGAGTTTGTGGTAACATATACGAACCTTTTCCATTTAACCACCACAAATATCCATAGGATTGATTGAAATTCTGAGAAGTATTTATCATCTCAGTTTGAAAAGTTTGATCGGCTAAAACCGTAGTCCCATTCCAATTTCCCCTGTTCAGAATTAATGATCCAAACCGAGCCATACTTCGAGGTTTACTATAAAAAACATAATCCACCCATGCTCCAGATAAACCAGTTTTAAGCATTATTTTCTGAAATGTATAATTTTGAAAAGTTAGTCCACTTGCACTTCCAACCACATCCTGCAAAAGTCGATACGGTGCATTATGATAGCTCCATCGGTCGCCAGCATCCGCTAAATATTGTAAACACGAAGCATCCAAACAATTTGGATCAGGTACACCATCATCCAATCCCGTACTCATCGATAATTGATGTCGAATCGTAATTAAATCCTCTTTATCAGCAGGTGCACTCGTCCACCCTGCTCCTAAATAATCTGAAGTTTTATCATCCAAATCCAACAATCCTTCCTCCTGAGCAATTCCTACTAAATAGCCCGTCAAGGTCTTCGCAGCTGATGCCCAATACCAAATACTATCTTGTCCGAAACCATCATAATATTCTTCAAAAGCAATTTTACCATCTTTTAAAATGATAAATGCTTTAGTATTTTTTTCTACTAAAAATGCGGATAGGGAATCTAAATCATCCGTACAAAAACCTGCTTCGGTTGGAGAAATGGTTGCCCACTCATTTCCTAATAGAGGAGGAAAATAATAATCTTGAGCAGTTAAAATAAATGGAAAGAAAAATACTAGGAACGAGAGTTGAATTTTTTTCATAAGTATAAAATTTGATTTTATACTTAGACGAAGATGGCGACAAAAGGTTTAAACTGGATTTAAAAATTGGTAAGTAA